>DASPYC010000285.1:0-5440 GCA_035636955.1 Casimicrobiaceae bacterium | reverse complement strand
GTCGTCGCGCGTCTTCGAACCGCCGACGGCGGCGAGGAAGTTTGCGAAGCGGCGTATCTAGCGGGCTGTGATGGCGCGCGCTCGAACGTGCGCGAATTGCTGGACGTCGGATTTCCGGGCAGCACGTACGCGCATCGTTTCTACGTCGCCGACACAGACGCGAGCGGACCCATCGTCAATCACCAGCTTCATGTTGCGCTTGACGAAGCGGATTTCATGGCGGCATTCCCGTTGAAGGGTGAAGGCCGCGTACGCCTCATCGGCATCGTGCGGGACGAGCCCACGAACGATCCCGACAAGCTTGAGTGGAACGACGTCAGCCGCGGCGTCATCGAGCGCCTTGGCGTCATCGTCCGCCGCGTCAATTGGTTTTCGACGTATCACGTCCACCATCGCGTCGTTTCGAGGTTTCGCCGTGGCCGCGTGTTCCTGCTGGGCGATGCTGCGCACATTCACAGCCCGGTCGGCGGTCAGGGCATGAACACCGGCATCGGCGACGCCGTCAATCTCGCCTGGAAACTCGCGGCCGTCGTGCAATCGCGGACGGACGAACGCGTGCTCGACACCTACGAGCCCGAGCGAATCGCATTTGCGCAACGGCTGGTCGCGACGACCGATCGTGCATTTCAACTGGTGACAAGCGACGGGCCGCTCGCAAGACTTGTCCGTCTGCATGTTGTCCCGCGCGTCTTGCCCTTGATGTTTGCCTCGGAGAGGATGCGTCGCTTCATGTTCCGCACGGTCTCGCAAACGTCGATCCAATATCGCGGCAGTGCGTTGAGCGAGGGCAGCGCGGGTGGCGTTCGCGGCGGCGATCGATTGCCGTGGGTAAAGGTCGCGGATAGCAACAATGGCGGGGACAACTACGAGCCGTTGACGACACTCGATTGGCAAGCGCACGTCTATGGCGAGGCGCATGCGCAAATCTCAAAGTTTTGTCAAGCGCGTGGAATCGCCCTGCACGCGTTTCGTTGGCAAGACAGCTTTCGCACCGCCGGATTCGAGCGAAACGCTTTCTACTTTGTTCGGCCCGATGGGTATGTTGCATTCGCCGCTGCCAGTGCGGATTCCGCAAGATTCGAACGATACCTCGACGAGTGGGCGGTGCGGCCACGGCCTTCAGTGGACTGAAATAGCGGAGCAACCGAAGGTCTTTGGCGAATACGAGCTCTCGAACGTTAGAGATGCCGGATGTGACGAGTCAACCGCTCCAACCGAGATGACTCAGGAAATCGCGCGTTCGCTCCGTCGTAGGCGCGTCGAAAATCTGCGCGGGCGGACCTTGCTCGACGATGCGGCCGGCATCAAACACCGCGACCCAATCGCCGACACGCCGCGCGAACGACATCTCGTGCGTGACGACCACCATCGTCATGCCCTCATCCGCGAGCTTCTTCATCACGCTCAGCACTTCGCCGATCGTTTCCGGATCGAGCGCGGATGTCGGCTCGTCGAAGAGCATCACGTCGGGATTCATCGCGAGCGCGCGGGCAATCGCCACCCGTTGCTGCTGACCGCCCGATAGTGCCGATGGGTAATTGGGCGCTTTGTCGGCAAGCCCGACCTTGTCGAGCAGCGCCGCCGCGCGCTGATTTGCATCGGCAAAGTTCATTTGCAGCACGGTGCGAGGGCCCTCAGCGACATTCTGCTGCGCCGTCAAGTGCGGGAACAGCTCGAAGCTCTGGAACACCATGCCCATCCGTTGCCGCACGGCGCGGAGCCGGCGTTCGTCCCGCGGCAGCATCGTGCCCTCGAATTCGATGTCGCCGCCCTCGATCGATTCGAGCCCGTTGGTGCAGCGAAGAAGCGTCGATTTACCCGATCCCGATGGGCCGATCAGGCACACAACCTCGCCCGCATACACGTCGAGGAACACGCCGTCCAATGCTGTGAACGCGCCATAGCGCTTGATGACGCCGCGGTAGCGGATGACTGTCGCGCCGGCGCCTTTGGCGCGCAACACTTCGCTGCTTTGATCGCTCATTTGCGAGCTCGTCGCACCTTTTTTACCGATTCACACGACTGCGTGTCGCTCGAGCAAGCGGCTTCGGGCCTGGCCTTCGGCCGTCGCGCTCATTCGCTAACCGCGTAACGACGCTGGATCCAATCGACGAGCTTCGCCTGCGGATAACCCAGCAACCAATAAATAATCGCCATCGCCGTCAACATCTCGAGTACGCGAAACGATTGCGCGCGAATCTGCATCGAGACGTACGCGAGCTCCGTGACGGCGATCACCGAAACGAGCGACGTATCCTTGAACAGCGACACCCACGTGCTCGCCAGCACCGGAAGAATACGGCGCAACGCCTGCGGTATCACGACGCGGCGCAATGCTTGCACGCGGCTCATCCCGAGCGCCATCGCGGCTTCGACCTGGCCGCGGCGGATCGAATTGATGCCCGCGCGGAATGTCTCGGCGTTGTACGCAGTCACGTTGAGCGCGAGCGCGGCAAGTCCGGTGAAAATCGGCGAAAGCCCGAGGCCCGTGAGAATCGGCAACACATAGAACGCCCAATAGACAACCAGAATCAATGGCAGATTACGAAAGAATTCGACGTACGCGGTGGCGAGCCCGCGGATCGGCTTCCATGCGTAAAGCCGCAACATCGCGACGATGGCGCCGCACGGCAGCGCGATCGCCATCGTGACAAACGTCAGCAGCACCGTCGTCACCGTGCCGTTGACCAGCGCATCGCGGTTCTGCCACACGACGGTCCAATCGAGTGTCATGGGCGCCGCAGGGCCGCCCCAAGGCGCCCGCCCGCCTGAGGGGAGAAGTCGCGAAGCGACTTCGGGGGGAGAGTCATGACCGGCCGAGATGCGCGACGCGGCGGTAGAACAGATCGACGCCGCGTGTGACGGGGAACAGCATCGCGAAATAGACGAGCATCGCGAACGTGTAGATCTCGATCGGCTGAAAGCTCTGACCGGCGACCGTTTCCGATTGCCGCATCAGCTCCGGTACCGCAATCACCGAGGCGATCGCCGTATCCTTGATCGTGATCGAGAAGAGCGAGCCGAACGCTGGCAGCATGCGCACGATCGCCTGCGGCAGAATGATGCGTCGGAGAATCTGCGGCCGCGACATGCCGAGCGCCAGCGCCGCGCGCGTTTGACCCGGCCGCACCGACTCGATCCCGGCGCGCACGATTTCCGCCGCGTACGCCGCGAGATGAATGGTCAGCCCCAACAATGCCGCGAAGAACGGCGGCATCGTGAGCCCGGTCGTGATCGGCAGCGCGAAGAAAGTCCACACCAGGACGACGAGCACGGGAATCGCGCGCATCGAGTCGATGTAGAGAACGACGGCCGGCTTGAGCCAGCGCGGGCCGTACAGCCGCAGCAGCGCGACAATAAACCCCGTGACGAGGCTTGTCGCGCCGGACAACGCGGCGAGCAACAGCGTGACGCCGACGCCGGACGCGAGAAATCGCGCATGATCGGCGATGACCGCGAAATCGAACTCCATGCGCGATCCGCGCGTGGGTGGAAGAGCGCTACTTCATCGTGTCGACGACGCGCGCTTCATCCGCCTTGAGCTTGCCCTCGATTTCCTTTTCGACGGCGCGCGTCCACTGCAGAAAGGCCGGCTGGTTCTTGTCGATCGCCATGCCGACGGGCGCCGCCTTCTCCGTGCTGTTCTGGCAGTTGTTGTCCTTCGGAAGCACTGCGAGCTGTTTCAGCTTGCGGCCCATCGCGACCCACGGCACCCGATTGATCGGCACCGCGTCCGCGCGCTTTGCCATCACTTCCTCGACCGGCGCAACGCCCGATCCGGCGACGCCACGCAACTGCGCTTTCGGAAAGCGTTCTTTCACCCAGCCCTCTTCGCCGCCGCCGGTGTAATAGGCGATTGTGATGTCGGGCTTGTTGAGATCGTCGACGCTTTTCGCTTCGGCGAACTTCGGATTCGATGCGAGTCCGAACATGCAAACGCTGGTGCTGGAATAAATGACGAAGTCGACGACCTTCAATCGTTCGGGCGTTTCGGCGAGCGGCGTGACGGAGATGTCGACCTGATTGGACGCAAGCACCGGCACCTTGGTCTCATGACTGACCGGGATCGCCTCGAGCTTCACGTTCAGGCGCTTCGCGTACTCCTGGGCGAGCAACCAAGCGGGACCGCTCCACGCCTCGCCCTGTCCGGACGTGTTCTCGACAAGCCACGGTGCGTTGGCGAGGACGCCGATGCGAAGCACGCCGGCTTTCTTGATCGCGTCGATACGCGTGCTTGCGCCCGTCGCCGGCACGGCAACGTCAGCGTACGCCGGCGACGCACATGCAAGTATCGCGGCCGCAATGACCGCACACCCATAGCGTTTCATCGGTAATCCTCCCGGGTGATGCCGTGATTTTTTCACATGCTTCTCCGATACTGGCCGCCGACGTCGAACAGCGCATCGGTAATCTGCCCAAGCGAGCATACGCGAACAGTGTTCATCAGCTCGGCAAATACGTTGCCGTCCTCGATCACCGTTTGCTTGAGCTTCGCAAGTGCCGCAGGTGCCTCATCAGCGTGCCGCGCGTGGAAATCGGCCAAACGCCGCAGCTGCGACTGCTTCTCCTCCTCGGTCGAGCGCGCGAGCTCGATCTTGTGCGGCGTCGATCCGGCGTTTGGATTGCGGAACATGTTGACGCCGACGATCGGATAGCTGCCATCGTGCTTCTTGTGCTCGTAATAGAGCGACTCCTCCTGGATCTTGCCGCGCTGGTAGCCGGTCTCCATCGCGCCCAGTACGCCGCCGCGCTCGGAGATCGCCTCGAACTCCTGCAGCACCGCTTCCTCGACCAGCTCGGTCAGCTCGTCGATGATGAACGCGCCCTGGTTCGGATTTTCGTTTTTGCCGAGACCCCATTCGCGATTGATGATCAACTGGATCGCCATCGCGCGCCGGACGCTTTCGCCGGTGGGCGTCGTGATGGCTTCGTCGTAGGCGTTCGTATGCAGCGAGTTCGTGTTGTCGTACGTCGAGATCAACGCCTGCAACGTCGTGCGGATGTCGTTGAACGCGATCTCTTGCGCGTGCAGCGAACGGCCCGACGTCTGTGAATGGAATTTGAGCTTCTGCGAACGCTCGTTGGCGCCGTAGCGCTCGCGCATCGCGACCGCCCAGATCCGTCGCGCGACGCGGCCGATGACCGCGTATTCCGGATCCATGCCGTAGCTGAAGAAAAACGACAAATTAGGCGCGAAATCATCAATCTTCATTCCGCGCGCCAAGTACGCTTCGACGAACGTGAAGCCGTTCGACAACGTGAACGCGAGCTGTGAGATCGGATTCGCCCCGGCTTCGGCGATGTGATAGCCGGAGATCGACACCGAATAGAAATTGCGAACGTTGTGATGGACGAAATATTCCTGGATATCGCCCATGACTTTGAGGCTGAATTCCGTCGAGAAGATGCATGTGTTCTGTCCCTGATCCTCCTTCAGGAT
>DASPYC010000284.1:0-4184 GCA_035636955.1 Casimicrobiaceae bacterium | reverse complement strand
CGGAAATGCGCACGCCCTGCGCGTTTCCGTGTCGAGATACACGCCCGTAAGCATGGTGACGGCGGCGACATCATCGGACTCGCCGTTGCGCAGATCGCAGTGCCACGGATAAACAGCGCCGCGGTAGGTGTCGATGAGATGTGCCATAACGATTGCTTATTTCGTTTCGCTGAAGAGTTCGCGGCCGATCAGCATTCGACGGATTTCCGACGTGCCGGCGCCGATCTCATACAGCTTGGCGTCGCGCCAAAGTCGGCCGGCCGGATATTCGTTGATATAGCCATTGCCGCCGAGGCACTGGATCGTTTCGCCCGCCATCCACGTCGCCTTTTCCGCGGCGTAGAGAATCGCCCCCGCGGCATCCTTTCGCGCCGTTTCGCCGCGATCGCACGCTCGGCCAACGGCGTAGACATAGGCACGGCAAGCATTTTGCGTCGTGTACATGTCGGCAACCTTGCCCTGAATCAACTGGAACTCGCCGATCGGCTGGCCGAACTGCTCGCGTTCATGCACGTACGGCAGCACGACGTCCATGCACGCCGCCATGATGCCGAGCGAGCCTCCGGCCAGCACGACGCGTTCATAGTCGAGCCCGCTCATCAATATCTTGACGCCGTCGCCTTCGCGGCCGAGGACGTTCTCCGCGGGCACCTCGCAGCCGTCAAACACGAGCTCGCAGGTATTCGAGCCGCGCATGCCCAGCTTGTCGAGTTTCTGCGCCGTCGAAAAGCCCTTCATTCCCTTTTCGATCAAAAACGCGCTAATGCCGCGCGAGCCCGCGCGTGCGTCGGTTTTCGCATACACGACGAGCGTATCGGCGTCGGGCCCGTTGGTGATCCACATCTTGTTGCCGGTCAAGATGTAATAGTCGCCTTTGCGATCCGCATGCAGCCGCATCGACACGACATCGGAGCCAGCACCCGTTTCGCTCATCGCAAGCGCACCGACGTGCTCGCCCGAAACCAGCTTCGGCAGATATTTGCGCTTCTGCGCTTCGCTGCCGTTGCGCCGGATCTGGTTGACGCACAGATTCGAATGCGCGCCGTACGAAAGCCCTACCGACGCCGACGCGCGGGAGATTTCCTCCATCGCCACGATGTGCGCCAGATAGCCCATGTGCGTACCGCCATAGGTCTCCTCGACGGTAATGCCGAGAAGTCCGAGGTCGCCCATCTTGCGCCACAGGCCCGCGGGAAATTGGTTCGAGCGATCGATATCGGCCGCGCGTGGCGCGATCTCGTTCACAGCAAACTGATGGACCGTCGCGCGCAGCATGTCGATGTCTTCGCCGAGCGCGAAATTGAGTGAGGGAAAATTCAGCATGATCTCCTCTTCATCAGCCGTCCGCCTTATCATGCAGGACGATCAACGTCTGTTGCATCAGCGCGACGAGCGTCCGTTCGCTGCCCGTCTCTGCATGAACTTCACCGCGGGTGATCGCAAGCGTCCGACCCGCTTTCACGACGTGACCTTCTGCCAGCAAGCGCTCGCCGCCCGCCGGCGCGAGCAAGTTCAGCTTGAATTCGACGGTGAGCACGGAACTGTTCTCGGGAAAGAGCGTAAAGCCCGCGTAGCCGCCCGCTGTATCGACAATCGCGCTGACGATCCCGGCGTGGACGTACCCGTGCTGCTGCGAGATTTCCGGCCGCGGCTTGATCGCAATCGCGCAATATCCCGGACGCAAGGCGACGATCTGCGCGCCGATCAGCGTCATCGCGCCCTGCCGCGCAAAGCTCGACCGCGCCCGTTCGGCGTACCCCGCGAATGCCGGCGTAAAGGTGGCAGAGGCGTTGGACATTGACCTGGACCGGGCGACACCACTGGGCGTCAGACGCTTGTCCCTTGGAGCGTGATTCTGACTTACGTTTACGTAAACGTCAATTAGGGTAAATTCGGGACTATCGGTCGCCCCAAGTTGCGAATTGTCCTTCTTTCGGGAGGCACCGTAGCGGCGAAGCCACAAGCATGAGAGTCGATCATCAGACGCCGGCTACATTGCGCCCGCGGCGAAGGGCGGCGACACGGGGAGCGCTTTTGGCGGCCCCTTCCCGGTTCGCGGCGTCCTCTTCTTTCAGCCTTCGTCGGCAGTCGCGTTCGATACCGTCGATTTCTGCAAGGACGGCGTCGATGTCTTCTTTTTGTTGGAAGAGCCGCGCGCGACGATCGGCAAGCAATGCGAGAAATTTGGAGATCTGCGCGCGTTCGTTGCGTGCAACCTCGTAAAGGTCGAGCAGCTCGCGGATCTCGGACAAAGCAAGCCCGAGACGTTTGCCGCGCAGGATTAATTTGATCCGCACGCGCTCGCGCTCGCCATAAATGCGCGCCCGACCATTGCGGCGTGGCGTGACGAGGCCCGAATCTTCGTAGAAGCGAATCGCGCGCGTCGTCAGCGCGAATTCACGCGCGAGGTCGGAAATGGAATACGTTGCGCCACCGCCGAAGGGATTCGGCGCTGCGGAACGGCGACTGGTTGGCATGACGGCAAGCGGAACGCAGCGCGATCGCCACGGTTCCGCAGTAAGCGATTGACCCAAGATACCATACCGTCTTCGCCATTCGGATGAATGCTCGATGAGTGCATCGCAGAACGCCGCGCTTGATTATCTGTTCGACGCCCCACCGCCGCCGGGAGAGGTTCGCGAGGTCGCGCCGAATATCGTGTGGCTGCGGATGCCGCTGCCGTTCGCCCTCGATCACATCAATATCTGGTCGCTCCGGGAAGCGCGCGGCTTCACGCAAATCGACTGCGGCTACGGCGACGCGCCAACACGCGCATTGTGGTTGCGCCACTTCGATACGACGCTTCGTGGTGAACCGATAACCCGCATCATCGCAACGCATTGTCACCCCGATCACTTGGGTAACGCGAAGTGGCTGTCGGACCGCTTCAACTCACCCGTCGCAATGACCGAGTCCGAATACCTGGCCGCCCATGCAATCATCGATCAACGTGCAACGCATGCGGTAACCGATACATGCGCGCTCTTCCGACGCCATGGCATGACGGACGAGCATCTTGTAGCGCTCGCAGCAAGAGGGAACCACTATAGGAACGGCGTTCCGGAAGCCCCGCAACGCTTCGAGCGGTTGATTGCCGGCGATCGCTTCGAGGCCGGCGGAACGACATGGCACGTCATTGCGGGCTTTGGCCATTCGCCAGAGCATGCCGCGCTTCACGCCGAAAGCGCGGGCGTTCTTATATCGGGCGACATGCTGCTGCCGAAGATCACGACCAACGTCGCCGTTTGGCCCGTCGAGCCTGACGGCGACCCGTTGGCGCGGTTCTTGGGCTCGCTCACGGCGTTCGAAACGTTGCCGCCGGACACGCTGGTCTTGCCCTCGCACGGCCTGCCGTTTCGCGGAATCGCGCTTCGCGTCGCGCAGTTACGCGCGCATCACGCCCTGCGCCTGGATGAGCTCGCCGCGGCGGTCTCCTCCGCGCAGGCGCCCCAGTCGGCCGCCGACGTGATACCCGTGCTGTTTCGACGCCCGCTCGATATGCAGCAGCGGTTTTTCGCGATGGGTGAAGCGATCGCCCATCTCAACCACCTGTGGCACGCGGGCCGCGTCACACGGTTGATCGACGCCGACGGCGGGATCCGGTTCGCCGCGTAAAATAGGTCCCCCACGCTTGACGCTATCGCGTCTGCGCTGCCCCCGAAGGGGGAGTAATTCGCGCCTTGGGACGGCCCTGCGGCGCGAATGTACCGTCGCGAAAACTATTAGGGAGAGTAATGTCCATTCAGTCCACCGCGGAATCAAAAAGCGCCGCGCCGCCACACGATTCGGCCGCGCTTGCCGAATCGCTCGCGTCGGCAGCCGACAAGAGCGCCAAGCTGTTGGGCGAGTTCGCGGCGCGTAACGCCAATGGACCGCGGTCGGTGTTCGGCGACGAGCTCGGTGTCTGCAAAGCGTTCTTCGAGCTTGCGGCAAAGATGCTCGCGAACCCGTATCGACTCGCCGAAGCGCAACTGAACCTGTGGTGGGATTACATGAGCCTGTGGCAGTCGTCGATGCTGCGGATGATCGGCGCGCCTGCGGAGCCGGTCGTCGAGCCCGCGAAAGGTGACAAGCGCTTCCGGCACGAGGATTGGCAGGAGCATTTCCTGTTCGATTTCATCAAGCAGTCGTATCTGATCGCAGCGCGCTGGCTGCACGATCAAGTCGGCAGTGTCGAAGGGCTT
>DASPYC010000283.1:0-3355 GCA_035636955.1 Casimicrobiaceae bacterium | reverse complement strand
CATCGAGAACAACGCGCCGCCGCCGATTCTGTCCGGCGTCGGCGAGCCCGACGACTTGAAGCTCATCGTCGGCATCGGCCCGGTGCTCGAACGCATGCTGCACAACCTCGGCGTCACCACCTTCCGGCAGATCGCGCGCTGGAGCGAGCGCGACAGCGCCGATTTCGATGCCAAGCTTCCGGAATTTCCGGGACGCATCGTGCGCGACCAGTGGGTAACGCAGGCGCGCGAGTTGCATCAGGCGAAGTTCGGCGAGTTACCTTCCGACCGACCACCGCGTCCATGAGCGCCGCGCGTCCCGCCACGGCACAGCGCGTGGTGCCGGCGTCGAGCTTCATCCTGATCGGCGTGCTCGCCTTGTTGTGGGGTTGCAACTGGCCGGTATTGAAGGTCGGCGTGACCGAGCTTGCGCCACTGACTTTCCGCGCCGCGTCGCTTCCGTTCGCCGGCATCGGCCTCTTGATCCTGGCCAAGCTCGGGGGCGATTCGATCGCCATTCCTCGCGCGCTGTGGCCCAAAGTCGCCGCGCTGGCGATTTTCAATATCGGCGCCTGGAACGGGCTCATCGTGTTCGGCGTGCAACAGATGCCTGCCGGCAGGTCGGCAATACTCGCCTTTACGATGCCGGTCTGGAGCGTGCTGTTTTCGCTTCCGCTGTTGCACGAGCCGCTGTCACGTCGCAAGCTCATCGGTCTCGTGCTCGGGATGTCCGGCATGGCCTTGCTTCTCGGGGAAGACTTTCGTCACGTTCAGCGCTCGCCCGCGGGCACGCTGTTCATCCTCGGCGCTGCGATGAGCTGGGCATTCGGCACGGTATTGTTGCGACGCTGGAAGCTGGAGCTGCCGCAAAACACGCTTAGTGGCTGGATGATGATCGTAGGATGGCTGCCGATCATCGTGCTCGCACCGAGGTTCGATCCGCATCCATGGCTCGCGGTGTCGACCATGAACGGCACCGCGTGGTTCGCGGTGCTCTACAACATATTCTTTGCCGGCACCTTGGCTCATTGGGCCTGGTTCACGATGGCACGGACGCTGCCGGTCGCGGTGAGCTCGCTTTCATCGCTTCCGGTACCGGTGGTCGGCGTGCTCGCGGGAATGCTTTTTCTTGGCGAACGGCCAGGCGCGAATGAGTTCATCGCGCTACTGTTGGTGCTGGCGTCGCTCGGTATAGTGATGTTCGCGCCGGCGTCAAAATCGCCACCGGCACCGATCGCGCCGGATTAGGCGAGTCGCGGGAACGACGGTGTTAAAACGACGGTATTAAATACCGGTCGGCATGCGCGCGTAATTCTCGCTACGACAACTCCGGAATCAGCGTCAGAACTTTTTTGTCCTTAAACCACGCATCGAGATTGGCCTTGCAGAGATCGCCCATCGCCTGACGCGTCTCGCGCGTCGCGCTGCCGACATGCGGCAGGAGTACTGCATTGTCCATCGCCAGCAGTGCCGAGGGAATATTCGGCTCGTCGGCGAATACGTCGAGGCCTGCACCCTTGATCACCCCCGCGGTGAGCGCGGCCGCCAGCGCAGACTCGTCGACGATCGAGCCGCGGGCGATGTTGATCAGCGTTCCCTTCTTGCCCAGCGCTTCCAGTACTTCGGCGTTGACAATGTTGCGCGTGGCTTCGCCTCCGGGGCAGGCGACGACGAGGAAGTCCACCGCTGCCGCCAGCGACTTGAGGTCCGGCATGAACTCGTAAGGCACGTGCTGCGGCTTGCGGCCGGTGTAGGCGATTTTCATTCCCATCGCGGCGACGCGTGCCGCGATCGCCTTGCCGATGCGCCCCAGCCCGAGGATGCCGACTTTCTGTCCGGCAAGCTTGGTGGCCAACTCGGGTGAACGCTTCGGCCATTCGCCGGCATGGACAAAACGATTGAGCCGAACAAATCCGCGGCCGGTCATCAGAATCAGGCCGAGCGCGACGTCGGCCACGTCGTCGGTAAGCACATCCGGTGTATTGGTGACCTTGATCTTTCGTCCCTTGCAATAGGTCACGGGAACGCCGTCGTAGCCGACACCGAACACGGAAATGATTTCGAGTGCCGGCAGCGCGTCGAGCAACGACGTCGGTGTCACCGTGCCTCCGCCCTGGACCAAGCCACGGATCCGCTTGCCCGCCGCTTCGAGCGTGCCCGGCTTGTCTTCCGTCTTGTAATAGTCGTGGCAGCGATAGCTCGACTTCAGCGGTTCGTAGAGAAAAGGCGGCAGCGGCGCGGTGACGATGATATCGGGTTGCATGTGGGCGTCTCGATGGTTAGGGTTGTCTGGAAGCGAAGTATTCTAGCAACGAAGCTATGAGTCCTGCGTCGGTTGGTGCGGTGATGCTTACGCGCCCAAACCCGAGCATCCGTGCGCGCTCCGCGATGCGTGAATGCGGAACGAAGGTCGGTGTCGCGGCCATGCTCGAGCGCGAAGCGTCGTCAAAGAGCGACCATAGATTGTCGAGGCCTTCGCTGCTGGTCAGCGTCAAGCCATCGATCTCGCCGGCGCGCCACGCCGCGGTCAGGGTCCCGAAGTCGCCGCGTGGCTTGTCGCGTCGGTAGCAGTCGACGTAATCGATTTGAGCCCCCCGTTCGGAAAGAGTTTCTCCGAGCAGCTCCCGGCCCGCGGTGCCGCCGCCTCCGCGATAAATCACAAAGCGTTTGCCTGCCACATCGGCGAGCTCGGGCAGCGCGAGCAAGCCTTCGCTGTCCATGGTCGTCGCCGGAATGCGCACCTGACCGATGCCGACCGCGGCGAGCGCCGATGCCGTTCCGGGTCCGGGTGCGAGCGCAACGAGATGCGCGGGCCACGAAGCCGGATCGCCGACGCCGTATTCGACCGCATTGGCGCTGACAAAGACAGCGTAGTCATACTGCGCGAGATCGCGTTGCGCGCGCTCGAGCGCCGAGCGATCGGCCGGTGGCAGAATCACGATCGCCGGAAACATCACCGGTTTGCCGCCGAGTGCCGCGATTTGCTGCGCGAGTGCCGCGGATTGGCGAGCAGGACGCGTAATGACGATGCGCGCGCCTTGCAATGCCCCGCTCGCCCTATCGGTCATGCCTCGTCGGCCAAAATTTCCGCCGCGCCACGTTTCAGGAATTCCACGCCCAGCGCGTCGCCCATCGCCTCCGCTGCCTTTACGTTCGGTGCCGCGTCGGTGCGCTCGCCGCGCAACACCCGCCTTCCGTCGCGACTTGCAATCAGCCCGCGCAGCCGCAACTGGTCGTCTTGCCAAACGCCCAGCGCGGCGAGGGGCGTGTGACAACTACCTCCGAGACGCTGACCAAAGGCACGCTCGGCCGCGATCGCAAGTGTCGTCTCGGTGTCCGCGAGCAGCGCGAGTGCGGCGATTATGTCGGCGCGATC
>DASPYC010000282.1:0-2325 GCA_035636955.1 Casimicrobiaceae bacterium | reverse complement strand
GGTCGGACGCCGAGCACATCGAAGTAGTTCGACGTCACCTGCCCGCCGAGTACCTGCACCGCGTCGCCGAGCCCGGTGAGCGTGAATGCGGAAACGTTTTCCGCGCCGAAGCCGTCGAAAATCGTCTGGCTCTCGCGATAATGCTCAAAGCGAGGCACCGAGATCGCGAGCTCGAGCAGGTTGCGCTCGCGCGCGTTGGAGTACATGTGCACGAGCCGCTGCGGCTCCTTGAACGGGAGTCCGCGCAGGAACAGGTCGTTGATCAGACTGAAGATGGCGGTGTTCAGTCCGATGCCGAGTGCAAGCGTCAGGACGGCAATCAAAGTGAATCCCGGCGATTTGCGAAGCTGGCGCAGGGCGAATTTTAGATCGTTCATATTATTCGGCGCGGAGCGCTACCATCGGATCGACGCGAGTCGCGCGACGTGCCGGGATGAGGCAGGCAATCAACGACACAATGCTCATGACCAGCGCAACGCCCAGCAGAGTGGCGACACGAAGCGTGGACACGTCGAAAAGCACGCTTCGCATCGCTCTTCCTGCCAGCCACGCGCCGATCAAACCGAGCATGGTTCCGGCAGCAAGAAGACGCAGGCCTAACGAGAGAAATTGCGCGCCGATTTGTCGACGACGCGCTCCAAGCGCCATCCGAATGCCAATCTCGCGCCGGCGCTGCGCGACGCCATAACTCAACACGCCATAAGTTCCAATCGCCGCGAGGAGCAGCGCGACGCCGGCAAAAATTCCAGCGAGCAGCGCCGGCGATCGACGCGCGATGAGGCTGTCCGCGATGCGCGTATTCATGGAGCGGAGGTCATCGACCGCCAGCTCCGGATCGGTCGCGCGCACAAGTTTCCGCAGCGTCTCAGCAAATGCTTCCGGGCGCTGGCTCGTTCGCGTGACGACGAAGACACTATTGTTCTCTCGATATACGAGCGGCAGGTAAACCGCGCCTTGTCCCTGCGGTTCGGTAAGCTCTGCCTGTTTTACCGCGCCGACGACGCCGACAATCGTGAAGAGCTTTGCGTCATCTGTTTCGTCGCCGACAGCGATACGCTGACCGAGCGCGCCGCCATTCGGCCAATACCGACGCGCAAAATCTTCGTCCACGACACAGACGCGTTCAGGACGATGCGAGTCCGCCGAGGTGAGGAAGCGTCCTTCGCGCAGTGGAATGCCGAGGACCGAGAAGTAATCGCCGTGAACGCCATAAGAGTAATGACCCTGCTGTGATTGACCGGGCGGCGGCACGTAGTCCTTCGGCGTGATTGCGGTTTTGCCGCTATCCCCGCTCAACGGGATGCTGGTGATTGTTCCGGCGGAAACGATTCCCGGTTGCTGCCGGATGGATTCCAGCAAGCGATCGATGATGACGACGCGATTCGGAATAACGTCCCACGAGATGGTGCACTCGCCGGTGAGAACATGCTCGGCGCGAAAACCGGACGGAACGGCCAGGACGTTTTTCAGGCTCAGTCCAAGGAGCGCCGCACCCGCGAGCAAAATAAAAGCAAGGGCGATCTGCGCGACTATAAAGCCGTGGCGCAGGCGCTGGGTGGTTCGGTTGATCGTCCCTGTGCGCGATTCAAATTGGAGGGCATTTGCGAGATGACTGCGCAGATTGAACCAGGCGATTGGCGCCGTGATGATCATCCCAAGGACCACGGCGCTGACTAGGCCGATCGCGGCGAGCTGATTATCGAAGCTGATGTGCGCGCCGAGCGGCAACCGATCCGCGCCGAGAATTTCCAGCAGCCGAATTCCCCACGCCCCGATGATCAATCCGAGCACGCCACCGACGGACGTGAGCAACACCGTCTCGATCGTCACCTGTTTCACGACATGCCACCGGCTCGCGCCCATCGATTGGCGGATCGCCATTTCCTTGGCGCGGTCACTCGCGCGAATCAGCAGCAGATTGACGAGGTTGACCGCGCCGATGAGCAGGAGAAAAAATACACCGGCCTGCATCAATAAAAGGGTCGGGCGGATAGAGCGAACGTGATACGCATGCAGCGGAACCACCGGCGAGCGAAGCCGGCTTCGGCCATCATTTTCGCTTCCGGATTGTCCTTCTCGACCGCGGCGTTGTGCGCATCGATCTGGGCTTGCGCTTCCGCGATCGTCGCGTCCGGTTTCAATCGTGCGATCATGTGCGTGCCGCCGCCGCCAGAGTGGCGCGCTTTCGGTCCACGCTGTTCCATATCGGATTTTATCGGAAGAAAAACGCGCGCCTCGGACGAGAGAAAACGAAAAGCAGGAGGCAGGACGCCAACGATCTTTCTTGGGATACCGTTTATGCGGGTATCACGACCCAGAATGTTT
>DASPYC010000281.1:0-6643 GCA_035636955.1 Casimicrobiaceae bacterium | reverse complement strand
GCATTCAACCGGTCGAGGTCGGCTTTCTTGACGTTCGCTTGAGAGACGAAATCGGCGGGCGGCGGAAATATCCGCAGTTCCCGCATCACGGATTCGATCTGAGCCATGCTTAGGGCCTCCTCCCACCAATAATACAAGAGGTGGAAACGGGACGCTGTCAGCGCAATGCTAGAATTTTGTGCTGCGTCAAGTCGGAACGGCGTTCATCAACATGGCGAAGATTCATCAGCAGGACCTGATCACGAGCATCGCGGACGCGCTTCAGTACATCTCCTACTACCATCCGCAGGACTACATCACGGCCCTCGCTGAAGCGTACCAAGCCGAGCAGTCGCCGGCGGCTAAAGACGCGATCGCGCAAATTCTCACCAATTCGCGGCTGTGTGCGGAAGGCCGCCGGCCCATCTGCCAGGACACCGGCATCGTCTGCGCCTTCGTCAAAATCGGCATGGACGTCAAGTGGGAAGGGGTGACCATGTCGGTCGCCGACATGATCAACGAAGGCGTCCGGCGCGCCTATGTACATCCGGATAACAAACTGCGCGCGTCGATCTTGCACGACCCCGCGGGCAAACGCACGAATTCATGCGACAACACACCGGCCGTCATCCATTTCGACGTCGTGCCGGGCGAAACGGTTGAAGTCAGAATCGCAGCGAAAGGCGGCGGGTCGGAAAACAAGGCCAAGTTCACGATGCTGAACCCGTCCGACTCGATCGTCGACTGGGTCGTCAAGACGGTGCCGACGATGGGCGCGGGTTGGTGTCCGCCCGGAATGCTCGGAATCGGCATCGGCGGCAGCGCCGAGAAGGCGATGTTGCTCGCGAAGGAAGCGCTGATGGAAACGATCGATCTCCATGAGCTCCGTGCCCGCGGTCCGTCGAATCGACTCGAGGAATTGCGGCTCGAAATCTACGACAAGGTCAATGCACTCGGCATCGGCGCGCAAGGCTTGGGCGGATTGTCCACCGTTCTCGACGTCAAGATTCTTGATTACCCGACACATGCGGCGAGCTTGCCCGTCGCGATTATTCCCAACTGTGCGGCGACGCGTCACGCGCACTTTATGTTGGATGGCCGCGGCGCTGCGCGGCTCGACCCACCGGATCTTTCGCAATGGCCCGATGTGCGATGGACGCCGGTTGCGGAGTCGCGTCGCGTCGACCTCGACACGCTGACGCCCGCCGAGGTCGCCTCATGGAAGCCCGGGGATCGTCTGCTTCTGAACGGCAAAATACTGACTGGACGCGACGCCGCCCATAAGCGGATGACCGAGATGCTCGCGAAAGGTGAAGAATTGCCTGTCGATTTTCGCAATCGCGTCGTGTACTACGTCGGGCCGGTCGATCCAGTGCGCGACGAGATTGTCGGTCCGGCAGGGCCGACCACGGCAACGCGGATGGACAAGTTCACCGACACCATGCTTGCGTGCACCGGGTTGCTCGCGATGATCGGCAAAGGCGAACGCGGCGACATCGCAGTCGAAGCGATTCGAAAGCATAAAGCCGCTTATCTGATTGCGGTGGGGGGCGCCGCGTACCTGGTATCGAAAGCCATTCGCGGGTCGAAAGTCGTCGGCTTTCCCGACCTCGGCATGGAAGCGATTTACGAATTCGACGTAAAGGACATGCCAGTCACAGTCGCCGTCGATGCGCGTGGCGAATCGGTGCACGAGTCGGGTCCGCGCGAGTGGCGTCAAAAGATCGGCAAGATCCCGGTCACTGTCGGCTGATCCGAAACGCCGCCTGTCGCCCCAGATGATCGCTTGCGCGCGTTGCGGCGGCGCGGGTGTATTCTCTCGGTGCCGTTGGAACAAACACAGAGGGCGCCGCGGCAGCGTGGTAACTCGCATCACGCAAACACGCCTAGGAAGCGCGCCCCACAATCACGTGACGATCGTCGTTGAACCGCCGGGCGGCGCTCGCGCCCGGCGAACACCGCCTTTAACCGCGGCGGCGCGCTCTCGCGCTCCCGCGGCGTCTAGCCGACGCACGCCCGGAAGTCTTTGTAGTCCACCTATTGCGAAGTACCCCATCCGCTCGGTGATCGTCGGGGTGAGCGCCGCAGGGCCTCGGCCTCCTTGGATCTGCGACGAGAATCGTTGCAACGAGAGCCGGCGCGCAGCGGCCGCATTGGCCACTGAGGCCGCAAGCGTGGGGATCCAGTGACGAATGTGCGTCAACGGCTGCGCAAGCATTTGTCACCGCTCGCGGCGGATACGGTCACCACGCTCAACTTGCCGCCCGTGCGCATGGGGCTTCTGACGAAGCTCAATTTGCTGACGGTCGGATTGATTGCGCTCACGGCGCTGACGATTACCTCGTTCTATTTCTGGCAGCAATGGCGCGACGACCAGCAGCAGCTGCGAGCGCAGGGCCGAACGGTGCTCGCGATGCTCGCCGATCTCTCGGCGCCGGCGCTGGCCGCGCAAGACAAAACCAGTATCGAACAGATTCTGGGCGGAATCGCCGGCGACACGGACATCGCGTACGTCGCCATGCATGGCCGCAAGGGCGAGACCATCGCCCTGCGCCGAATTGCCGCGAAGCTTGGTGATGCGCCGTTGCCCCCATTCCAGATTGCCGCCAAGCCGGACACATCCGCGACCAATGGAGACCACGGGATCGGTGGATTGCGCATTGTCGAACTGATGACGCCAGTCGTGGCGTCCGCGGGCGGTCCGCCGATCGGTTACGTCCGTCTTGGCATGTCGGCAGACCGTCAGCGCGAGAGCCTTCGCAATCATTTGCTCGGCGCATTGACGGTTGTCGGTTTGCTCGTTGTCGTCGCGGTGATTGCGACGCTCCTGCTCACCCGCCGGCTTGTCGCGCCGATGCGACGGCTGATGCGGGCGGCGCGCGCCGTCGGTTCGGGCCGGCTCGACATCTACGTGCCCGCAAAGTCGTCCGACGAGCTCGGCTTGCTCACGCATACGTTCAACCACATGACGCAGCGGCTCGCCGAGTCGCAGGGTGAGGTCGCCAACTATCAACGGACGCTCGAAGAGAAGGTCACGCAGCGAACGAAGGAGCTCGAAGTCGCCACGGCCCACGCCTACAAGCTTGCGCAGCACGACATCCTCACTGGGCTTCCCAATCGCTCGCTTCTCAATCAGCGGCTGCGGCAAATTCTCGCGCAGGCGCTGCGCGACGGCACCCAGGTCGCATGCTTGTTTCTCGACTTCGACAACTTCAAGCGAATCAACGATACGCTGGGTCACGACGCGGGCGACCAGCTGCTGCAGGCGATAGCGCAGCGGCTGACGAAGGCCGTCCGCGAGAGCGACACCGTTGCACGGTTGGGCGGCGACGAATTCGTACTCGTGCTGCCAAGTCTTGGCGCCGCCGATGCGACGTTCGAAGTGATGGCCGTGATTTCGCGGGTGCGCGAAGCATTCAAGGAGCCGTTCCGTCTGTCCGACCAAATTCCGACGCTTACCTGCTCGATCGGCGTCGCCATCTATCCGCTCGACGCGCCCGACGCAGTGACGCTGATCAAGCAGGCCGATACGGCGATGTACTCGGCCAAGGAATCGGGCCGCAACGCGTATCGCTTTTATACCGCCGATATGAATACGCGCGTGCAGAAACGCTTGCAGCTCGAAACCGATATGCGACGCGCGCTGATGGCAGACGAATTCTTCCTCGTCTATCAGCCGCAGATCGAAATGCAAACCGGGCGACCACGCGGCGTCGAGGCGCTCTTACGCTGGCGCGATCCAGAACGAGGCGTCATCTTGCCGGCGGAATTCATTCCGATCGCCGAGGAGTCGGGAATGATTCAGGCACTCGGCGAGCGCGCTCTTCACGACGCCTGCCGCCAAGTCGTGCAATGGCACCGTCAGAACATGCTGCTGCGTCTATCGGTCAACATGTCGGCGCAGCAGCTGCAGCACGAGAACTGGCTGTCGACCGTGCAGGACGCGTTGATGGAAAGCGGACTGTCGCCGCACTTTCTCGAATTCGAAATCGCCGAGAGCGTCATCATCACGCACGCCGAGAAGGCGGTCACGACACTCATGAAGCTGAAGCAAATGGGCATCTCGATCACCGTCGACGATTTCGGCACCGGTTACTCGAGCCTGTCGTATCTGGCGCAGTTGCCCATTCACGGCGTCAAGGTCGATCAGCGCTTCGTGCACGGCTTGGAGCAGAACAAGAACGACGAGGCGATCACGCAGGCGATCATCGCGTTGTCGCATTCGCTTGGCTTGCGTTGCACTGCGGAGGGCGTCGAAACCGACGGGCAATTCAATTTTCTGCGCGCCCACGGCTGCGAGGAAGCGCAGGGATTTCTCATCACCAAGCCACTGCTCGAGACAGATTTCCGCGGCTGGTGGGACGCGCACGAAACGTCGTTTGCGGGCGTGCAGCGGCAGCCCGACTTGTGGCAGTCGCGAGCGAGTTAAAGTTGATCCCGCGTATCGACGTCGCGCACCACGCCGGGATCATCGGTTGAGACCAAATGTAATGTCGCACGATTGGCGAGGAGGACGGCACGCGCGCCTTCGTCGCCGGTCGTCGCAGCGAGTGCACCGTAGTGGCGTCGCGCAAAGCCCACCGGATGACCGCGCTCGCCGTGGTAGGAAGGCGCGACAATGTCGGCGCCGGCCGCCAACGCTGATGCCAGCAGATTGATCGTCGACAGCCGAATCCACGGCATATCGGCCAACGCAATGAGCCACGCGCCGGCATCGGGCGCGGCTTGCACGCCGCAGGCAAGGCTTACCCCCATCCCCTCCTCCGCGCGAGCACATTCGACAACGCGCGCACCTGCATCACGGAGCATGGTCGCGAGAACTGTATCGCTTGGACGCACGACCGCAACCGTTGCCGAAACGGCCGCACCCAGATGACGGCAGGCGGCGACGCCGATCGGCGTGCCGGCAGCGCAATCGCCCGCGGCCTGCAGAAGAGGCTCGATAAGCTTGTCGCTACCGAAACGTACGCTGCCGCCGGCGGCGAGGAGAATGCCGACTATGCGCACATCACTCCGGCAGCAACCGAAACTTCCCGTCCTTCACCGTCACCAGCACGCGCGCCCGATCGTCCATTCCGTTGTGATTGGTCGGCGACATGTTGAACACGCCCTGACAGCCGATGACTTCGTGTTGCTGCTCGAGCGCGTCGCGAAGCGCGGCTCGAAAGGCTTCGGTTCCTGGCTTTGCGACCTTGAGGGCGACGGGAATCGCGCGTTCGAGCAGGATCCCGGCATCCCACGTATTCGCGCCAAACGTCGCCGGTACGACGCCAAACTGCTTCTGGTAGGTCGCAATGTAATGCTGGGCGACTTTCTTCGTCGGATTGGAATCGGGAACTTCGTCGATGACGAGCATGGGGCCGGCGGCGAGTATCGTTCCTTCGACCTTGTCGCGGCCGAGCTTGATGAAATCATCGGTCGCGACCGCGTGCGTTTGGTAGATCGGACCCCTAAAGCCCTGGTCGCGCAATGTGGCTTGCGGCAGCACAGCGGGCCCTCCGACTGCGGCGATCAACATCGCGTCCGGTTTCGCGCCGATCAACTTGAGCGTCTGGCCGGTTACGCTTTGGTCGGTGCGATTGAAGCGTTCGGCCGCGACGACTTTGATGCCGGCCTTTTCAGCGAGCCCGCTGAACACTTTGAGCCAGTTGTCACCATACGGATCGGAAAAGCCGATAAAAGCGACGGTCTTGACGTCGCTCTTCGTCATATGCTTCAGCAGCGCGCCGGCGATGAGATCGTCGTTTTGCGTCGTCTTGAACACCCACCGTTTTTTGGCGTCGATCGGCTCCACGACGGCGGAGGTTCCGACGGTCGCCATCATCGGCACTTTTGCTTCGGCGATCACATCGAGTATCGCGAGCGCGTTCGGCGTCGTCGACGGGCCAATCAGTGCATCGATTTTGTTCTCCTGCACAAGCTTCTTGATGTTCTGCACGGCGCGTGTTGTGTCGCCGCCGTCTTCCAGCGAGACATATTCGACCGCTACATCACCGATCTTATTGGGCAGAACGTCGCCGGTATTTTTCTGCGGAATGCCGATCGCCGATGTCGGCCCTGTCGCGGAGACCATCAATCCAATCTTGATCTGCGCGAAAGCGGCGGTGGAAAAGCACAGCGCGACAACGACAGCAATGCGGGCGAACACGGGAGGCTCCTTGTTCTTCGAAAGCTTCGATTCTACCGAGGCTGGTTGCACGCGACCAAGGCGCTCGACCTCATTCGTCGAGCTCGGGATAGAGCCGGAAAATATCGTCCTCGTTGTGCGCAATCCTCCGCTCCGAAGCGAGATACGCCGCAATGCGAGGCCGGACCGGAACGCGGGCATGGAGGCGCATCAAATTCGGATGTCGTTTGCCGAGCCGCTTCATCGCATTTGGAAACGCATAGACGAGGCCGGCGACGAGCTGATACGCCGAAAGATCCGCGTATGTTAATCGCCCGTCGACCAGGAAATGGGGGCCGCGCGGATTGCGTTCGAGCACGCGCTCGAAATAGCCGAGGTACTTCGGCAGGCGCTCCTTGATCAGATAATGCGCGCGACGCTTCGCCTCGCGCTTCTGGTCTTCGTAATAGAGGCTCGACGCGATCGGATGGTGCGTGTCGTGCGCCTCGGCGACAAGGTCGGCAATCGTCAACTGAAGCTGGTGCGTCCACAGCCGCC
>DASPYC010000280.1:0-2362 GCA_035636955.1 Casimicrobiaceae bacterium | reverse complement strand
GTGATGAACTCGGCGCCGATGACGCCGACGAATGAATACGCAACGGCGAGCTTGAAGCCGGTGAAGACGTACGGCGATGCGTAGGGGAGCCGAATTCGCCACGCGGCTGCGCCGGCATCGAGACGTAACACGTGCGCGACCTTGTCGAACACGTGAGGAACGCGATCGAGCCCGTTGAGCGTATTGATGACGACCGCCATGACGCCGAGCAGGAAGCCGATCGCGACCTGCGGCAGATTGCCGAGGCCGAAGAGCACGATCAACAGCGGATAGAACGCGAACATTGGAATCGCGTAATACGTTCCAAACAGCGGCTCGAGTACGCGACGGACGGCGGGCAGCGCATGAACGATCGTCGCTGCAATAATGCCCACGATCATCGCGGCCGCGATCGATGCCGCGACGTTGCCGAGCGTCACCTGCAAATCGGATGTATAGCGGCCGGACACGAGGATGTTGAGCGCCGCGACCACGATCGAAGACGGCGGCGGGAAGGTGAACGCCGGGATGATGCCAGTGCGGCAAAGCAATTCCAGCAGCGCGAAGGCCGCCGCAATAATGAAAAGACGAAGCATCACGACCCGGGTCATGTCATGATCCCCGCGTGACCCAACGCGCGCAGTGACTCGCCGCGAAGGCGCGTCCAGAGTCTACTCGTCAAGTGGCCAAATTCCGCGTTGCCGACAATCGTGCTGTCGCGCGTGCGCGGCCAATGCGTTTCGACGATTTCCAGAAAACGGCCGGGACGCGCCGACATCACCCCGATACGATCCGAAAGCATCGCCGCTTCATCAAGCGCGTGCGTGATCAGGAACACCGTCGCGCCCGTTTCTCGCCACAGTCGCAAGAGCTCGTCGCCCATCAACAGCCGCGTCTGCTGATCCAGCGCGCCGAACGGCTCGTCGAGAAGGATCAATCGCGGCTTTTGCACGAGCGTGCGGGCGATGCACACCCGCTGGCGCATGCCACCAGAGAGTTGCGCAGGATAAGCGGTGCGAAAATCGCCGAGGCCCATGAACGCGATGGCGTAGTCGACGCGCGCCCGCGCCTCGGCCGCAGCCACGCTCGTGTACTTCAATCCGAACGCGATGTTGTCGCGCACCGTTAGCCATGGAAAGCTCGCGTCCTCCTGGAACACGACGCCGACACCGTCGGGAACGCGTCCTTCGACTCGCGCGCCTTCGAATACGACCGTGCCTGACGTCGGCGTCGCGAGTCCCGCGATCACGTCAAGGAGCGTCGATTTCCCGCAGCCGGAAGGCCCCACCACCGCAAAAAATTCGCCGTGAGCGAGCGTAAGATCGAGTGGCCCTAGCGCCTCGACGTCGGGGCGTGCGCCGTGTCCTCCATATACGCGCGTGATAGCTGAGAGGACGACATGCGCGTCACCGCCGCTGCTCACTTCGCCGGCTTGCTCTTGAGATCGTCGGGAAGAAACGATTCGTCGACCATCTTCGACCAATCGACGTCGCCCTTCACTGCCCCGACCAATTTTTGCGCGCGGATCATGTTGTTCATCGTGTCGAGCTTCAAGTCGCCCGGTCCCCAATACGGAACCCCGCCCTTCTTCTCCGATTCGATGAGACCGCGCACCACCCGCTCCGTGACGACTGGGTCGAGGTTGTACACCCTGGCGATGATCTGCGCCGATTCTTTTGGATTCGCGATCATGTATTCGACCGCCTTGCGCCGCGCCTTGATGACGCCGCGAATGAAGTCTCCCCGCGCTTTCGCGGCCTCGGCCGTCGTTACACCGACAACGTTGGAAAGCGCGGGAAGCACATCGGGCGCGGACGCGACGATCTTGTACTTGCCCGGATTGGTCGACCATAGCGGCTCGGTGATCGGAACGACGTCGATGCCGCCCGCTTCCAGCACCGTGAGGCCGGCGCCGAAGCCGCCGGTGCGCGTCAGCGTGACATCCCCTTTCGAGATGCCGGCTTTTTCGAGCAGCAGGTAATCGAGCGCCTCGCTGGTCGAACCGGGATTGGTGAAACCGATCCGTTTGCTTTTGAGATCGTTGATCGATGCGATCGGCGAATTCGGCATCGTGACCCAGACGAATTCGGCGACCGTATGGACGTTGCCGCTGATGATCCGCAGATCGGCACCGCCCTGCACTGCCGCGACCACGGCGGACGGCGCCGCTTCACCGTACGCGAGCTTCCCGCCCAACAAGTTGCGGATCGTGCTGCCGCCGCCGTCCGACGTGAGAATGCCGTCGACGTTGACGCCGGCTTCCTTGAAGAAACCTTTCTCCATCGCGATCGCAAACGGCATGCCGTTCGGCGAGACCCCATAATTCGATACGACGATCTGCTCGGCGTGCACACCGGATGCCGCAGACGCCGCGCCCACCAAC
>DASPYC010000279.1:0-8058 GCA_035636955.1 Casimicrobiaceae bacterium | reverse complement strand
TGGCTTTTCAGTGCGCAGCCGCCGCGGAATCGCGCGAATCGTGTAAATGTTGTGCGTGACGTCCTCACCGACTTCGCCGTCGCCGCGCGTCGCCGCAACTGCAAGGCGACCCGCTTCGTAGCGCAAACTGATTGCGAGGCCGTCGAACTTGAGCTCCGCAACGTACTCGACTGGTTGCGCACCGACGGCAAGACCTAGATCGCGACGCACGCGCGTGTCGAACTGCAACGCACCCGCCGCAGTCGTGTCGGTCTCCGTGCGGATCGACAGCATCGGCACTGTATGGCGGACCGGCGCGAACTCGGGAAGCGGCGCGCCGCCAACGCGCTGCGTCGGAGAATCCTGCGTCACGAGCGTCGGATATTCGCCCTCCAGCGCCTTCAGCTCGCGGTACAGCGCATCGTATTCAGCGTCCGAAACGGTCGGCGCATCGACCACGTAATAGTTGTAATCGTGCGTCTCGATCGCCTCGCGCAGCGCGGCGGCACGTTTTTGCGCCGCGGCGGGGACGACGGCGGCGCGCATCTTCGTCGCCATGGCTAGCACGATCACGCGCCGAACAGCGCCAGCGCGCGAGCGCTGCCGGGTTCGATATGAACGTGCCTCAATGCGAGCGCGGCGGCTTCGACTTGCGCGCGGATGCCGGTCAACGCGGCGTCGTCCAACGCGCGGCGGTTGTCGTCGACGAGCTCGGCATTGAGCGTCTTGGCCATGCGTTTCGCGACGAGCTTCATTCGGTCGAAAGTGCGCATAGGATCGGCGACGCGCGGCACATCAAGTACGAACACGACACCCGGCGTCGTCGTGAGCCGTAGAGAATCAGCCGTAAAGGGTTCATTACGTGCGTTTTGCAGGAAATATTCGACCGTGCCGGTATCTTCGTGGATGTATTCGAAGCGCCCGCCGGATGCGAGCCGGAAACCCGCTGCTTCGGCGACGCCGCGCAAGCGCGTGCCCGGAATGGCGTTGGGCTCCGGTTTCACGACGGTCAGACCGATTTGCACGTCGACGTCGGCACACAGGCGATCCAGCGATTCTGCGCGGTTGACCTCGCTCGCGATGTCCGGGCCGGAAACGCGCGCGGGCAGCGAGGACGCAACTTCCACCGCGAGCCGCTGAAAGCCTTCGAGCTGCGATTTCGAGGCGGCACCATTGCGATCGGCGAGCAAGAGCGTCGCAATCACTTCGACAAATGTTCCCGTGCTGTCGTTGGTCAGCAACTGCCAAGGCGCTCCGCCGTCACGGCGTCCGAACCAATGCACGGGTTTGCCGAGGCGCGCGTTGAATCCTGCACTAAGCGCGCTGGCCGTTACCGATGTGTCGAGGTCGAGCGTGAGGATCGACTCGATATCGGGATCGGGCTGCACACCGGAATAGCGTGCATCGACTCTCACAGGCAACGGTTCACGTTCGGCCGTTGCCGCCGACAGACTGCCGCGCGAGGCAACCGGGGTGTCGTCGTGCTCGATCACCTCCATCGGCGGAACGAACGCGGAATCAGCGGTGTCCGTGGACCGCGACGCCGCGGTGGGGGGCGCGGATGCTGCGCGACTCGAGTGCATCGTCGCGCTGGTCTCGCTGTCTTCCATCGCTTTGAGCGTGGGCTCGACGCGTGACGGCGCAATCGTGTCCGTGGGACGGAATGCCGACTCGATGCGACGGCGAACGCGCCGCTCCTGCCACGCGTTGTAAATCAGGACGCCGAGGACCAGCAGAACGCCGGCGACGATCAGACCGAGCTGGAGATTACTTATCGGCATTGCTGGAGACCTGCTGAAGAAGCCGGGCGGCTGCCGAATCCTGCGAACGTCATAACCAAAATTATACCGCCTCGACCGATCGATAACGCGACGCGATGATGCGGACCTATTCGGCGGCCGCCACGGGTTGCGCCATCTCGAGCGCTTCCGCAATGTCGACAGCGACGACGCGCGAAATGCCCGGCTCGGGCATCGTGATGCCGACCAACTGCTGCGCCATCTCCATCGTAATCTTGTTGTGCGAGATGAAGAGGAACTGCGTCTGACCCGCCATGTCGCGGACCATCCTGCAGAAGCGATCGGTGTTCGGATCGTCGAGCGGCGCATCGACTTCGTCGAGCAGGCAGAACGGCGCCGGATTGATCTGAAACAGCGCGAACACCAGCGCGATCGCTGTCAGCGCCTTCTCACCGCCCGACAGCAAGTGGATCGACGTATTGCGCTTGCCGGGCGGCTGCGCAATCACCTGGACGCCGGCATCGAGAATCTCCTCGCCGGCAAGAACGAGCTTCGCCTGTCCGCCACCGAAGAGCATCGGAAAGAGTCGCGCGAAATTGGTATTGACGCGATCGTACGTCTGTTGCAGAAGCTCGCGCGATTCGCGGTCGATCTGGCGGATTGCGAATTCGAGCGTCGCCATCGCCTCGGTCAGATCGGCCGCTTGCGAGTCGAGGTAGGCCTTGCGCTCGCTCGTCTGCGACAGCTCGTCGAGCGCGGCCAGATTGACGGCGCCAAGCTCTGCGATCGCACTCGTCAACCGCTCGATTTCGCTTGGCAACGTACGCGCGCTGCCCCACGCCTTGAGCTGTTCCGGCAGCACGGCGACGTCGGCATGCGCGTCGGTCAGCTGTTCGGTGAACTGCTGCTCGAGGAGCACCGCGGCCTGTTCCTTGAGCTGCATTTCCTGGATCTTCGCGCGCGCCGGATCGAGCTTCTGCTCAGCGAGGAGCCGCGCTTCTTCGGCGGCGCGAAGCGACGCGCCAAGCGTTTCCACCCCGTCGCGCGCGACCGCTAGCGCCTGTTCCGCTTGTCCACGTGCCACGAGCTGCCGCTGCAACGCTTCTTCGACCGGGGTCCAATCAATCGATTCGCGCTCTCCGGTCGCTTGTGAAAGCAGCGCCTGCTGTTGCTCCACTTGCGCGACGAGCGAGTCACCGCGGCGCGCGAGCTCGGCGATTCTGTCGTTGCAGCTTCGCTCGGCAAAGTTCGCTTCCTGCGCCGCGAGCTCGGCGGCACGCAAGCGCTCGTGCCCTTCGGCAAGCGCCGCTTCGGCCTTTTCGCGCGCCGCATTTGCAACGTCGCGCTGCGCCGATTCGTCGTGCAAGCGCGACTGCAAGTCGGCGATCTCGGCGCCGACGGTTCGTTGTGCTTCCAACTCAGCGTCGTGCTGGCGAGCGACGTCCGCGGTTTCTTCGGCGATCTGCGCGCGACGCCTTTCCGCAGCCTCGGCCGCTTGTTTCAACTGCACCATCTCGAGCTCGAGGTCGTGACAGCGACGCTGCTGCGACGCAAGCGCCAGGCTTTCATCGTGATACGCCTGCTGCTTCTCTTTCAGCTCGAATTCGATGGTATCGAGCGCCGCCCGCGCGTCTGCGCTGGCGTTCGTCGCAGCGGCGATTGCACCCGCAAGCTCATCCAGTTCGCGTTGGCGCGACAGCACGCCGTGCAGCTCGCTGTCCGGCGCGAATAACGAAACGCCCTGCGCGGTTACCAGATGTCCTTCGGGCGTCACGAACGCTTCACCGGGACCGAGCGCGTCGCGCTGCGCGAGCGCAGTCGCGAGATCATCGCGGCAGCGAATCCCATGCAGTCCGTCGGACAGCCAGCGCGCAATCTCGGGCTTGCGCAGTCTCACTTTGGCCAGCAGCGAATCGGGGAACGTGGCGGGACGCAGACGCGCGACGGCGGGCGCTACAGTGATCGCGTACGCGGCGACGCGTGTGCGCGGCGTGTCGCCGGCGATCCAGCTCAATGCGTCGTCGAGTCGTTCGAGCTCGAGCGCGTTCAAGCGTTCGCGCAGCACCGCTTCGAGGGCGTCTTCCCAGCCGCGGTCGATGTCGAGAGCGTGCCACAAGCGCTTGGCGTCGGTCAGTTGATGCTCCGCCAGCCAGCCGTCGATATCCTGCCCGCGACCGATCTTCGCCTGCAGCGCCGCGAGCGCTTGCGAGCGCGCCTCCAGGTCGGCGAGCATTTTGCTGTCGCGCTGCCACGCTTCACTTGCCGTGCGTTGCCGATCCTGCAACGACTGCACGGTCGCGGCAAGCGTATCCTGGGCGGCTTGCTTGCTCGCAAGGTCGGCGTTTTCCTGCGCCAACTGGTCTTCGACCTCAGCAATCGGCGTCGACATCGGCGCCGAGAGCCCGGCCAGCTCGGCGTCCAGCTTTTCGCGCCGTGACGCAAGCTGCACGATGTTACGCGCGATATTGTCGCTGCGCGTTTCGGCGACGCGAATGTCCTGGTCGATCTGCGCGATTTTCTGCTGCAAGTCTTCTTGCGACTTCGCCGCGACCGCTATGGAGTCGTCGAGCGGCGGCAACGCGGCTCGAGCGTTGTCCGCAGAGACACCCGCCCGTTCGCGTTCCGCAATCGCCTGAGCCAACGTTTTGCCCGCTTCGGATTGTTCGTCGGCCAGCGCGACGCGCTGAGCGTCGAGCGCCGCAATCGTCTCGGAGAGTTGCGCAACTTGTTGCGCGATGCGCGTTTCGCTGTCGCGCGCGAATGCGAGCTGTTGCTCGAGCCTTGTCACCTCCGCATTCGCGGCGTAGAAGGCGCCCTGCTTCTCATGGAGCGCGTCGCCGGCCGCATAGTGCTCGACGCGCAATGATTCGAGATTGGCTTCGGCCGCCCGCACGTCGGCCTGCAAGGCGTCAAGGGCGGTCGTGAGCGTGGCGATCTCGGCGGTGCAACGTTCTCGACTGCGCGCCGCATCCTGCGTTTTTGCGAACCACAGCATCTGATGCGATTGCTTGAGCCGCGTTTCCAGATCGCGGTATTCGGTGGCGACCCTCGCTTGCTCCCCGAGGCGCGCGAGCTGACTGCCGAGCTCCTGACGAATGTCTTCGACGCGCGAAAGATTTTCACGCGTGTCGGCGAGGCGGCCTTCCGTCTCCTTGCGACGCTCGCGGTACTTGGAAACGCCGGCGGCTTCCTCGAGAAAGATGCGGAGCTCCTCCGGCTTTGCCTCGACGACGCGCGAGATCATCCCCTGCTCGATGATCGCGTAGGCACGCGGTCCGAGGCCCGTGCCGAGGAAGAGATCGTAGATATCGCGACGCCGAACCGGGATATTGTTGATGTAGTAGCTGGAATCGCCGTCGCGCGCGAGAAGGCGCTTGATCGACAGCTCGGCGTACTGACCCCATTGTCCGCCGATCCGCCCTTCGCTGTTGTCGAAGGCGAGCTCGACGGACGCGCGTCCGACCGGCTTACGGTCACCGGCGCCGTTGAAGATCACGTCCTGCATCGATTCGCCGCGCAAAGCCGATGCTTTCGATTCACCGAGCACCCATCGGACGGCGTCGATGACGTTCGACTTGCCGCAGCCGTTGGGACCGACGATGCCGACGAGCTGGCCAGGCGTCGCAATCGCCGTCGGATCGACGAACGATTTGAATCCGGAGAGCTTGATCTGGGTGAGGCGCAAGGACTTGAGCTTGGGGCTTGAGACTAAACTTAAGTGCGCGAGAACGGGAAAGGGATCAAAGGCCCCGCGAATGCCGCTGCGTTGTACTGTTCCTGCATGCGCATCGCAAGGACAAGCGGCGAATTATATCGGAATCGCGCCTGTTTTCGCAGTCGCATGATCGGCAAAAATGTCACGTCGGGACTGCGACCGCCGCCGGAATTCGCTGTTCTTCGACGGCGTGACATGCGGCGAGGCCCCTCAGTGCGGGCTTGAGCAACGGAATTTCCCCACGGCAGCGCGCGTTCGCGTAGGGACAGCGCGGATGAAACGTGCATCCCGATGGTGGATCAAGCGGATTGGGCACTTCGCCGGCGACCGCCGTGCGCGATTTTCCGGTCATGTCGAGATCGGGGACCGCATCGAGCAGCATGCGCGTATAGGGGTGCTGCGGCGTTGCGAACAAGGCGTGCGTCGGCGCGAGCTCCACAATGCGGCCCAAATACATGACGCCGACACGATCGGCGATGTGATGGACGACGGCGAGATTGTGCGAAATGAAGAGGTACGTGAGGCCCATGCGCCGTTGCAGGTCGCGCATCAGATTGAGCACCTGCGCTTGTACCGAGACATCGAGCGCGGAGGTCGGCTCGTCGCAGATCAAAAGCTGCGGTTCGGTCGACAATGCACGCGCGATCGAAATTCGCTGCCGCTGTCCGCCGGAAAACTGATGCGGGTACTTGATACCGTCGCTCGCCGAAAGGCCGACTTGCTCGAGCAACGCTGACGTCCGGCGTACGGTCTCGGTATTCGCCAAGTCCGGCCGAAGCGCGCGCAATGGTTCGGCGACGATGTCGACGACGCGCCAGCGCGGGTTCAAGCTCGCGTAGGGATCCTGGAAGATCATCTGCATGCCATGGCGTGCACGGCGCAGCGCCGACGCGCTTGCGGGCGCGCCTTCGCCTGCAATCACATTCCCGTTGTAACGAATCACGCCCCGCGTCGGCGCGTACAGGCCAACGATCAAGCGTGCGACCGTCGACTTGCCGCACCCCGATTCGCCGACGAGGCCAAGCGTCTCGCCGCGCTGAAGCGTGAGATCGACGCCGTCGACGGCCTTCAAAACCGCGCGGTCCTTGCGTTCGAGTAAGCGATCGAGCCACGGCGGCGACACGTCGAAGTAGCGCGCGACGTCGTTGAGCTCAAGTAAATTTTCGCTCATGGCAAAAAAACAGGTCCCTCGCTGCGCTGGGGATGACATTCGTTCGTGGGGACCGGATTCCAGCACGCTGCCTCCGTTGCACCGACCCGTTCGAGCTCGGGACGATCCACGCTGCATCGGTCGATCGAACGAGGACAGCGCGGGTGGAACGCACAACCGCTGGGAATCGCCGTGAGTCGCGGCATCGTGCCGTCGATCTGCGCCAGTCGCTCGCTCCCTTCGACAATCGACGGAATCGATCCCATCAGTCCAACGGTATAAGGATGCCGCGGACGGTGAATGACATCGGCAACCGGACCGATTTCGACAATGCGTCCGGCGTACATCACGGCAACGCGATCGGCCGTCTCGGCGATCACGCCCATGTCGTGGGTGACCAGCATCACTGCAGTGCCATGGTCGCGCGCGAGACGTTTCAGGAGCTGGATGATCTGCGCCTGAATCGAGACGTCGAGCGCAGTGGTCGGTTCATCGGCAATGATCAACTTCGGATTGGCCGCGAGCGCGAGCGCGATAACGACCCGCTGGCGCATTCCACCCGAAAACTGGTGTGGATAGTGATCGATCCGTCGTGCCGCAGCGGGAATCCCCACTTCCTCGAGCAACTGGATCGTTCGTTTGCGCGCCGCCTGGTCGCTCAAATCCAAATGCGTGCGGATCGTCTCGGTCAGTTGGCGTCCGATCGGATACAGCGGATTGAGCGACGTCAGCGGATCCTGGAATACGGCGCCGATTTCACGCCCGCGCACCTTGCGCATCGCGTCGTACGCAAGATTGTCGATGCGGCGCCCCGACAAGCGGATTTCGCCACTCGCGATTCGGCCCGGCGGGTCGATCAAGCCGATAATTGCGGCGCCGGTGAGCGATTTGCCTGCGCCCGACTCGCCGACGACACCCAACACTTCGCCGGGTGCAATCGCGAAGCTCACGTCGCGCACGGCGACGAGCGTGCCGCGACGCGTTGGAAATTCGACGCGCAGTGCGCGAACGTCCAGCAGCGGAACGACTGCCGTCGACCGCTGCCCTTCTCCGGTACTAGCTGGTGACGCGACAGCCGACAATCGGTTCGACCTCGTCAACGACCGGTGTCCACTCGGGACGAACCGGGTCCTGGAATTGCGCGTTGATGTAATAACGCTTGCACGGCTCGATGTTGAGCTTCATCTCCTGGATCGTCCCGGCGAAACCACTGTGGCGTGGCGATTCGACCGCGACCGTGTACGTTCCAGGCGCGACCTTGTAGGGCATCGTAAACACCGAGTCGCTTCCCACCGCGACGATACGAGCGGGCCAGCGATCGGCAATCGTCCGGTTGTACCTAACGCCGGTGACCTCGCTCCACGTCGGCCCCCACGTCTGACAGCCGGTCGCCGCGAGCGCAACCACGGCTGTCGCAAGCACGTGCATTCTCATGTCGGTCCTCCAATTCCGCTTCAGCGTAACTTCGGATTGAG
>DASPYC010000278.1:0-1573 GCA_035636955.1 Casimicrobiaceae bacterium | reverse complement strand
ACGGATAGAGCTTCTCCTCTTCCGTCGGTGCGGCGATGGGTACGGTGACGTATTGACGCGCATCGAGCGCACCGGTGACGCGGCGAATGGCGCTACCCTTGCCGGCGGCGTCGGAGCCCTCGAACGCGAGAATCAGCGAATGGTCGCGAAAGCGCTTGTGCCGCGTCAACGCCGCAAGGCGCATTTGCCATTTGACGAGCTGCACGTCGTACTGCGCGCGTGTCAACCGCTGCGTCAAGTCCAGCTCGCGCAACAAACGCACGTTGTCGACTACGGCAGGCGAGGGCCCCGCCGCGTGTGCGCGTTGCGGGCGCTTCGAGGAGGCGTGCGCGAGCGCGTCGAGCAGCACCTTGCCGACCGTCAGATGCCGATAGCGTTCGTCTTCGCCTTCGACGATCGTCCACGGCGCTTCGGCGGTCGACGTCTCGCGCAACATCTCCTCCCACAGCGGCCGCAGCTTTTGATACGCGCGAGCGCGTTTGTAGTCGAGCTTGTACAGCGACTTGCGCGGCAGCGCGTGCCGCTCGATTTCTTGCAGGCGTTCGCGCAATCCGCCTTTCGATAGGTGGATCCAGAACTTGAGCACAATGAAACCCTCGTCGAAGAGCATCCGCTCATAGCTTCGCGTTTCCTGCAAGTAGAACTCGAATCCCGTCTTGTCGAGCTTGCCTTCGATTCGCGCGGTGACGATTTCGGTGTACCAAGCGTTCAGAAAGATGCCGATTCGACCCTTCGGCGGCAGCGCGCGCCAATAGCGCCACGCCGGCGGACGCACAAGCTCGTCGCACGCGCGATCACCGAACGCCATGACGCGAATGTGCCGCGGGTCCATCCATTCGGTGAGCTTGTTGGCCGTTTCGCTGCGGCCGCCGCCCTCGACGCCGCTGATGATCAGCAGAATCGGTCCCTGTTTCGTTTGCGACAGATCGAATTGCGCGTTCAGCAGCGCCTCGCGTAGCCGAGGCTCCTGCCGCGCGTAGACGGCTTTGGAGATCGCGTGTCCGACTTCGGCGGATTCGAGCATCGTTACTGAAGTGCTGCCTAATCAGTCCCAGAATGCCTTGCAGCGCGAGAAATCGCGCCACGCGCGCGCAAGATCGTCGATCGCGAGCGTCGTTTGCGCAGCGGCCCATCCTTGCAACGTCGCAGCCGCCGGTGAATCCGGTCCCGCGATCTCGCGCGCGAGACGCGCCGCGACGGTCGCATCGTTCAATACACCGAGCATGTCCTGCAAGCGGGTCAGCGCTTTGCGATATGTTCGCGCCCGTCTTCCGGAAAATAAGTCAGCGAAGAATTCGGTCGCATAGCGCAATTTTTTCGCTGCGATCCTTGCCGCGTGCCGCTCATCGGCGGGCGCGTTGGGGAGCGACGTTCCGCGCTGCACGAGCTTTCGCTGGCGCCGCTCGAGCAAGCGTGATGCGAACTCCCGCGCCGGCGTATCGACCGTCGCGGCCGCGGGTGATCCAGGCAGCGTGCCGAATAGCGGCCTCGCCGCGAGGGCGCCTGCGGCAAGCACCAGCTGCACGAATCGTCGCGACGCCACCGCCGTGCGCGCGTCATTTCGAGCTGCCTT
>DASPYC010000277.1:0-6562 GCA_035636955.1 Casimicrobiaceae bacterium | reverse complement strand
CCCGCTGTCGATCTATGCGACGACGTTCGCCGACTACTCCGCTGGCATGCACCTCGTTCAGGGCATCTTGCTTGCGCTCCTCCAACGCAACCGGACGGGCGAAGGACAGAAGGTCAGCGTCGCGTTATACAACTCGATGCTCGCTGCGCAGATGCAGGAAGCCGCGATGATCATGAACGCAGATTCGGATATCAACTGGGCGGCGATGCCGCTTACCGGCGTGTTCGAGACGAGCGACGGCGCAGTCGTCGTCGTGGGCGCGTTCAAGCCGAATCCGCTGCGCGACATCTGCGCCGCGCTCGACATTACCGATCTATCGCCCGATCCGCGCTTCGCGACGCTGCAGTCGCAGTTCCGGCACAAGTCGGAACTGCATGCAATGTTTCGCGCGCGGTACAAAACCCAGACGACTGCGTATTGGCTCGAACGTCTCGAAGCGCAGGATCTGTTGTGTGCGCCGGTGCGCAATTTGCGCGAAGCACTGATGGACCCGCAAACGCTGCACAACGAGATGGTGATTGAAGGTTCCGACGGCGACCTGAAGATGCAACTCGTCGGTAGCCCTATCCGCATGACGAGCGCGCCCGTGGGCATGCGCCGTCCGCCGCCGCGGTTGGGCGAACATACCGATGAAGTGCTCGCAGAGGCGCAAGACGCGACGGTCGTACATTCCGGCCGATGAGCAGCGTCCGTTTCGAAATCCGCGATCACGTCGCCCGCGTGACGCTCGATCGCCCGGCGGCGATGAATGCTGTCGATCTTGCGACCGAGCAGGAGCTCGAACGCATCTGGACCGCGATCGAGGGGAACGATCAGGTACGCGCTGTTGTGTTGACCGGCGCTGGCGAGCGCGCGTTTTGTGCCGGCGCCGACATGAAGAATTCCGGCAACCAGACTGGATTGGAGTATTGGGCGACGCCGCGCGCCGGCGGATTCGGCGGCATCGCGCTGCGTGAAACGCTGGATGTCCCGGTTATTGCTCGCGTCAATGGCGTCGCACTCGGCGGTGGCTTCGAGATGGTGCTGGGCTGTGACATCGTCATCGCGTGCGACGAGGCGAGCTTCGGCCTTCCGGAGCCGCGTGTCGGCCGCATGCCGCTCGACGGTGGCATGACGCTCCTGCAACGACAGATCGCGTTCCGACCGGCGATGGGCATTCTGCTGACTGGCCGTCGTGTTCCGGCGCGCGAAGCACTTGCGCTCGGCATCATCAACGAGGTCGTCCCGCGCGCCGATCTGGACGCGGCGGTCGACCGCTGGCTCAAAGATATCCTCGCGTGTGCGCCGCTTTCCATTCGCGCGATCAAGTCCGTCGCGCGGCGGACCGCGCATCTCACCGCGCGCGAAGCGCAGGCGCAGCGATTGCCGGCGCTCATTGCTGCGCTCGCGTCCGAAGACAGTCAGGAGGGCGTGACGGCGTTTCGCGAAAAGCGCGCGCCGGTATGGAAAGGGCGCTAGCGTCGGGGTGGCGCGGATCAAGCGTCGTAACTCAGATTTGATCCGACAGACAATGCACATCGTCCATCAGTCGGCCACCGCTCGTCATTCGATCACCTTATCCGCCTGAAGCCCGGTCCATAAGCCATCAGGCAACCGTTTTCTGCATAATCGCCCCGAGCGCATATCGACGGCAATCGCTCGTTGATGGCCAACTCCGCGATCGGTTTTTGGTTTGACTTGGCCAAGGGATTCAGTGTTACCCAAACGGCGGTATTGCCATCGTTGATTGCTTCCTTGAACGCAACCTTATATTTATCGACACTGCTTACCTCCATCGAATAGAGCTGTCAATAACGATGTTCTGCCCCTCGATGTAGCCGAATTCGCGCAGTCCTTGCCGAAATGCCTCTAGGCGGGGCGCGTCAGCGGAAGCCGAAACGGCCGCCAAATAGCCTAATCGGGGCACCTTCTTCGGCTGCTGTGCCTCGACAGGAGCGCTAAGCGCGAATAGCAGAGTGCAAAGAAGAGAGCAAGTTCTGCTATTCATTAGACTAAATCCTGGAAGCGGATCGATCGGCGAGCTCGATTAGAGATCACCGCTACGCTCAATTCTGGCGCTGGGGAAGGTCGACTGCAACTGCCAGGAGCGGTTTCGCTAATGCGGCGTTCGCTTAGGGTACGGCGCAGATCGACTGTCGCAAGCGGTATAGTGCGTTTTTGGAGAAACGCAACTTGGCGACAGAGCTTCCGCCGGCTTCGCACATCCGGCTGACGTCTCATCCGGTCGAAGGGGCCTACGGTGCGCTGCCGGTTCATTGGGGCCAACTCGATCCGCATGCGCGCGGACCGATCGTCGGCAGCACGGCGAATCGCAGCCAGCGCAACGTCATAGGGACGCACAGCGGCAGCTACGGCGTTTACCGGGCGCTCGCGGTTGCGGCGGGCGCGTTGCTGCGCGGTCACAAGCCAGATCTCACGAACACGATGCCGACCGATCCGATCGGTCCGTATCCGCAGTGGGGCGATCCGTCGATGATCGTATCGATGGATCCATTCGGCGCCGTGGTTGCCGAAGCATTCAAGGACAAGATCGCACAAGGTTACGACATTCGTCCGACAATCGCGGTCACGAAGGCGCACATCGACATGCCGGAAGTGCGGCATGCGATGGCCGCCGGGCGATTGCAGGCCGACGGCAGAATCCTGCTCGCCAACGGATCCGCGGTCGTGACGAAGGCCGCGATCGAGCCGGTATGGTGGCTGGAAGGCGTCGCGAAGCGTTTTCAGTGCAGCGATTCGGATCTGCGGCGCGCCCTGTTCGAAGAGACCGGCGGCATGTATCCGGAGCTCGTCACGCGCAGCGATCTCGGCATTTTCCTGCCGCCGATCGGCGGGCAAACCGTCTATATCTTCGGCCAGCCGCGCGATCTCGCGAATCCGAACGTCACGTTGACCGCGCGCGTGCATGACGAATGCAACGGATCGGATGTGTTCGGCTCCGACATCTGCACGTGCCGCCCGTATCTCACCCATGCAATCGAGGAATGCATCCGCGGTGCGCAACAAGGCGGCGTCGGCGTTGTCGTGTATAGCCGCAAAGAAGGACGGGCTTTGGGCGAAGTGACCAAGTTTCTGGTTTACAACGCGCGCAAACGGCAGGAGGGCGGCGACAGTGCGAGCAATTATTTCCTACGCACCGAATGCGTCGCCGGCGTGCAGGACATGCGATTCCAGGAGCTGATGCCGGATGTGCTGCACTGGTTGGGCGTATGCAAAATCCATCGGCTGGTTTCGATGAGCAACCTCAAATACGATGCGATCGTCGGAGCGGGAATCGAAGTCGTCAATCGAATCGGGATTCCAGAATCGTTGATACCCGCCGATGCGCGTGTCGAGATGGACGCGAAGAAGGCTGCCGGCTATTTCACCGAGGAAGTGCCGCCGGATGCGCAGCGGCTCGCGACCACGAAAGGTCGGACGCTGTGACGCTCGCGCATGTTGCCGAGACGCCGGTGGCCACGCTGCGCTCGCCGAAAACGATCCGCGAGCGATGCCGCAACATTCTGAACACGGTCGACAGCGGACGGTCGACGCATTTTCGAGTCGATCGGAAGCACCTCAACGTCGCAGCAGGTCGCGTCGAAGCCGTGACGCGACGCCGCTATCCCGATTTGAACATTCCCTATCACAGCCGCTGGCGCCACTTCGAGACGGGCGGCGTCGATCGCAAGGGCGAGCTCGATCGCGCATTGGAAGGTCGCGACGCAGCAGCGTGTGCGCGTGCACGCATTGATCTCGCCGTTGTCAGCGTGCTGCTCGATGCCGGCGCGGGTCCAGCGTGGCGCTACGTCGAACGCGAGACCGGCTTGCGTTACACGCGTTCGGAAGGTCTCGGCGTTGCAAGCTTCCGGGCGTTCATGGCCGGTGCATTCTCCGCCCGGCGCGACGATCCATTGCGCGCGGACGCTGCGGTGCTTTCGCGTATCGACGCGGCCGCTCTCGCGCGATTGTTTCAGGTCGACGCATCGAATCCGATCGTCGGGCTCGAAGGACGCGCAGGGTTGCTTCGCCGTCTTGGCGGGGCACTGGTTGCACGCGAAGAGGTTTTCGATGATCTTGCGCGGCCCGGCGGATTGTTCGAAACGCTGATTCCGGATGATGAGAATGCAATCGCTGCCGTCGATCTGTTGCGCGCATTGCAAGAGGGCTTCTCATCGATCTGGCCGTCGGGCAACGCGCTTGACGGCGTTCCGCTTGGCGATGTCTGGCGTCATCCCCATGCTGGCGGAGGTGACCGTACCGCCGGATGGGTGCCGTTCCACAAGCTGTCGCAATGGCTCGCGTATTCGCTGTTCGAGCCGTTCGAGTGGGCCGGCGTGACGATCGCCGGTCGCGATCAACTAACTGCACTGCCGGAATATCGCAATGGCGGATTGCTGCTCGATACGGGCGTTCTCCAGCCGATGAATCCGCCCGATTCGAGCACGACATTCGGCGTAGGCGACGAGCTCATCGTCGAATGGCGTGCATTGACGGTCGCCCTCGTCGATGAGCTGGCGCCGCTCGTTCGATCGCGACTCGGCGCGCCAGACCTCCCGCTCGCGTGCATTCTCGAAGGCGGTACATGGGCGGCCGGCCGCGAGCTCGCGCAGGAGTCGCGTGGCGGCAATCCGCCGTTTTCGATTCGCTCCGACGGAACCGTTTTCTGATTCGCCGAGTCCTGCGATGCCCCGCACCGTGCACGTTTTCGATCATCCACTCATTCAGCACAAGCTCACGCTGATGCGCAGGAAGGAAACGAGCACGACCAGCTTTCGCCGCCTGTTGAACGAGATCGGCTCGCTGATGGCGTACGAGGTTACGCGCGAGATGCCGACGCATGAGCTCGAGATCGAAACACCGATGGAGCGGATGACGGGGCGCGTGATCGACGGCAAGAAGCTCGTGTTCGTACCGATCCTTCGCGCCGGCACGGGATTGCTCGATGGTTTCCTCTCCGTCGTGCCCGGCGCTCGCGTCGGACACATCGGGCTTTACCGCGATCCGAAAACGCTCGTCGCCATCGAATACTATTTCAAGATGCCCGGTGGCATGGCGGAGCGTGATGCGATCGTGCTCGATCCGATGCTCGCGACCGGCCATTCGGCCGTTGCCGCCGTCGATCGCCTCAAAGAGGCAAACCCGCGCTCGATTCGATTCGTGTGCCTGGTTTCGTGTCCCGAAGGTATGCGCGCGTTCGGCCACGCGCATCCGGATGTGCCGATTTACACGGCGGCAGTCGACCGGCAGCTGAACGACCACGGCTACATCCTGCCGGGATTGGGCGACGCCGGTGATCGTATATTCGGAACGAAGTGACACAGCAAGTCCCTCGCTCGCGCTCGGGATGACAGCTCGATTTAGTCATTCCGAGGACAACGACCTATCGTCCGAGGAACCCGCTTTTCGACGTAATCGACATGGCTGACCTCCTGATCCGCAACGCGACGTTGCCCGATGGCCGCATTGGCATCGACGTGCTGGTCGCGCACGGTCGAATCGTCAATGTTGCGCGCAACATCAACGCCGCGGCGGGCTCGACGATCGACGCTGCAGCGCAGCTCCTCACGCCGCCGTTCGTCGACGCGCACTTCCATTTGGATTCTGCGCTCACCTACGGCATGCCACGCGTCAATCAAAGCGGCACGCTGCTCGAAGGCATTGCGCTGTGGGGTGAGTTGAAACCGCAATTGACGCAAGAAGCGATCGTTGCGCGCGCACTCGCTTACTGCGACTGGGCGGTCGCGAAAGGCATGCTCGCGATCCGCTCGCATGTCGATGTCTGCGATCCGGGCTTGCGCGCGGTCGAAGCGCTGTTGCACGTGCGCGAACGCGTCAAGCCGTACCTCGATCTGCAGCTCGTTGCGTTTCCGCAGGATGGCCTCCTGCGCAGCCCAGGCGCGTTGGGCAATCTGAAGCGCGCGCTGGCGATGGGCGTCGATGTCGTTGGCGGCATTCCGCACTTCGAGCGAACGTCAGCCGAAGGAGCCGAAAGCGTGAAGCTGCTCTGTGAGCTGGCGGCCGACGAGGGGCGGTTGGTCGACATGCATTGCGACGAGACCGACGATCCGCAATCACGGCACGTGGAAACGCTCGCGTTTCACGCGCAGCGCCTCGGCATGCAGCGGCGTGTCACCGGCTCGCATCTGACATCGATGCATTCGATGGACAACGACTACGTCGCCAAGCTGATTCCGCTGATGGCCGAGGCTGGTGTCAATGCGATCGCCAACCCGCTGATCAACATCACGCTGCAAGGCCGCCGCGACACTTATCCGAAACGGCGGGGCATGACGCGAGTTCCCGAATTGATGGCCGCGGGCATCGATGTCGCCTTCGGACACGACTGCGTGATGGACCCCTGGTATGCGCTCGGCAGTGGCGACATGCTCGAGGTCGCTGCGATGGGATTGCATGTCGCCCAAATGACAAGCCAAGCGGGCATGCGCGCGTGTTTTGACGCGGTCACCGTCAACGCGGCGAAGATCTTGCAGCTGGATGGTTATGGAATAGCGTCTGGAAACCGCGCCGATTTCGTCTTGTTGCAGGCGCGCGACCCAATCGATGCGATCCGCCGCAGCGC
>DASPYC010000276.1:0-2996 GCA_035636955.1 Casimicrobiaceae bacterium | reverse complement strand
TGGATCGGCGTATGAACAGTCACAAGGCGGCTGCCGTCGGTGAACACCGCTTCCACCTGCACCATCTGCACGAGATCGGCAACGCCCTCCATGACATCATCCTTCGTCAGCACACCGCGTGCCGCCTGCGTGACCTCTTCGATCGTCTGGCCGATGCGCGCGCCGTCCAGCGCTTTGGCGGAGATCATCGCAACGGCTTCCGGATAATTGAGCTTGATCCCTTGCGCGAGCCGCTTCTGCGCGACTTCGGCCATCATGTAGATCAGCAGCTTGTCGAATTCGCGCGGCGCCAATTGCATCGCGTTCTTCCGCAGGTCATCGAGAGACTGCCGACGATAGCGCACCGGCTGCGGCGACGTCCAGCAGTGCTAGACAATGCATCGTTGTGGTGCATGCTGAGCGATTTACGTGCGCAATTTCGCGAGCCGCTCTCCGGCTGCCAGCAGCGTTTCATCGCGCTTGGCAAAGCAAAAGCGGATCACGCGGTGATCGGTGCCGTCCTGATAGAACGCCGACAAGGGAATCGTCGCGACGCCAATCTCCCGCACCAGACGCTCGGCAAAGGCGCGTGCAGATTCGTCGCTGATCCGATCGTAGCGTGCAAGCTGGAAGTAGCTGCCGGCGCACGGAAGCACGGTAAGCGGCGATTGTGCGAGCAACGAGCGCAGAAGGTCGCGCTTCGCAGTGAAAAATGCGGGCAACGACTCGTAGCGCTCGGGCCGCTCGAGAAATTGGGCGAGCGCGTGTTGAACCGCGCTGTTGACGGTGAAGACAATGAACTGGTGAATCCGTCGCAACTCGTCGGTAATGTCACGTGGCGCGAGCGCATAGCCGACTTTCCATCCGGTTGCGTGAAACGTTTTTCCGAAGGAGCCGATCACGACGCTGCGCAGGGCGAGCTCCGCATGACCGGCGATGCTTTCGTGCCGCGCTCCGTCGAACACCATGTGCTCGTAGACCTCGTCGCTGACGACGATGATCGGCGTGCCGCGCACCAGCTTCGCGAGCTCGTTCAAGTCTTCCACCGTTAGGACGCTGGTGCCCGGATTGTTCGGCGTGTTGATCAGGATGACGCGGGTGCGCGGCGTGATCGCGCGTGCGACCGCGTTCCAATCGATTCGATATTCCGGCACCGACAATGGCAATGGAACGGGCGTCGCGCCTGCGAGGCGAACCGACGGAATGTAGCTGTCGTACGCCGGCTCGAATACGATGACCTCGTCGCCGACGTGAGCCAGCGCCTGAATGGCGGTATAGATCGCTTGCGTCGCGCCGGTCGTTACAGTGATTTCGCGCTCGGGATCGTAGGTCCGCCCGTAGAGCCGAAAGACTTTGACGGCGATCGCCTCGCGGAGCTTCATCACGCCGGGCATCAACGGATATTGGTTGTGACCGGCGCGCATCGCGGCGGCGACCAAATCGATCAGCGTGGGATCGATCGCATAATCCGGAAAGCCTTGTCCTAGATTGACTGCGCCGTGTTGCGTGGCGAGCGCGGACATCACGCTGAAGATCGTCGTGCCCGTCGCCGGGAGTTTCGAGCGCAATGATGTCATCGATTGCGCAACGGATAAAACATTGCCATGCCGGCGACCGCTGCCGCCAAATGCTTGATCGTATGTCCGGCCACGACGCCGCTCGTTGCCTCCCATACGCTTCGGTCGGCGAGCTCGGCGACTTTTGCGAAGCAATACCATCCGACGATCCACGACCATGCAAACGGAATGCCGCGGGCGCGCGTTACCGCAAGCAACCCGACCAGAAAAGCGACTCCGCCGAATTGGAACACTGCGTATGGCGTCAGATTGCCGCTGCTCCCCCAATAGACGACGCTGGCGACGCCCCCGACGGACAAGACGACGAGCGATCCAATCGCCAGGTTATCGCCAACTCGTTCAGCGATCGCGGCCGAGATCACGCCGGTCAGCACGAGCGTCATCGGCAAGCGATCCCACACGAGTGTCGCGTCGTTCGGGTGCAAGTGGTACCACGCTGAACCGGCGCCGGTCAGCGCGTACCCAACAGCGACGCACCAAAGGCTCATCGCAGTCGCTTTACGCAAATGCGCGCTCCGCGGCAACAGCAACGCGATAGCGCCGAACAAGCCCACCGCAACGAAGGCCAGATTCGAGAAAACGTCCGCCGCTCGCGGAACACCGAACCAGCTTCGCTGGTCGGCGAACAGGTGATATTTTGGATCCTGAGCAATGGCTGGCAGCAGTAGAGCCAGCGCGATAAAACCCAAGATCGCGCCGAGAACGATGCCATCTGCTCGGTACGATCGTTGCGCCGCACTCAGCGGCGAACTCGATGGAGTCAGCACAGGTCTCCGGTAGCCGGAGCGCCGCGATTCAAACCGATCGCTGAACGAAGGTTGGTGAGAGCACTGCTTCGGCGTGACCGAACGGCATCGGCTCTTTCACCGTAATGCGCCATAACGTGCGCGCGCATTCCGCGGCGGTCAGCGTCGCGGAATGCAGGAGCGACGCATTGTCCCAGATCACGACATCGCCCACGCCATATTCATAGCGAAGGATGTATTTGTCCTGCGTCGCATGGGCTGCGAGCTCGTCTAAGAGCGCAATCGCTTCGTCATCCGGCATGCCGACGATCCCATACGAGCTGCCGGACACTGCATACAACGCTTTCATGCCGGTGACGGGATGCCGGCGCACGAGCGGATGCGTGATCAGCGGCATCTTCGCTTTCTGCTCATCGGTAAGCGCCGATGCCGCCGTGCGCGCTTCACCTTCGGGGACGTGACGGTTGCCGTAGTGATGGACGGCAACCAACGGTTCCACCTTGCGCTTCATCGCGGCAGTCAAGTCGTCGTATGCGGCGTACTGATTCGCGAATAACGTGTCGCCGCCGCTTTCCGGGACCTCGATCGAATAGAGCATCGTCGCGCGCGCAGGCACGTCGAGGTACGAATAGTCGGTGTGGAAATACGTTCCGGCGTCGGCAAGCCCTTGCGGCTCACCGTCAATCACGACGTT
>DASPYC010000275.1:0-3734 GCA_035636955.1 Casimicrobiaceae bacterium | reverse complement strand
CCGCCGTTGTCGCTCGGAAATCGTACGTCGGCCGTGACTCGAAAAAGGCGTGTCGGCAGGGCTTCCGATGCGCGCTCGAGATCGTCGGTCGTGTTGGGTGGCGTATAGGGCGCAACTTTCGTTTCCCAGCGAATGCGACCGTCGATCTCGGTACCTTGGTCGGCGCGCTCGCGCAGAGGCAACGCGTTCGCCGCAACGGCGAGACGTGTCTGCGCGACCAACAGCGCCCGGCTCCAGTCGCTCGCTGCTGCCGCATTGCCGAGCGCGCCGCCGAACAAACGAAACAGCGCCGTAGCGACGAGCGAGAGAATCACGAATGCGACAAGCACCTCCAGCAGCGAGAAGCCGTTTTCCCTCGTGCACATGTCGGCGGTCGAACGCATCTACTCGAGAATCGCGACACGGCCGGTGAGCCAATCGACGTCGACTTCGTACTTCCGTTCGCCTGCCGCGACGGTAATGCGCCCGCCGTTGCTGCCGCCGTCGGGGAAGAAGCGGATCGCGCCGGTCCTTTCGTTGACGATATCTTTTTGCGCCGTGAACAGCTTCAGGCCGACGCGCGGCGGCAGCAAATACTCGCGTGGATCACGGTCGACCTTGAAGCGCCGGCCCTCGAGGTCCACGGTGAGAAACGCCTCGCGCTTTTGCGATACCGCCTCGCTGCGCGCAATGCGGAGGCCAGCCGCAAGCTGTCGCGCCGCTGCTTTGAGCTCGCTCGTCGGCACGCCGTCGCCGAACGTAGGCAGAACCATTCCAGCCACGAGCGCAATCAGTGCAAGCACGATCAGCAGCTCGAGCAACGAGACGCCTTTTGCGCGACTACGATGAAGACCGCAATGCATGGACGGGTGAGAAGCGGGGAGCGATGTCGCTACCAGTTCGTGATGTCCTTGTTGGGACCTTCACCGCCTTCCTTGCCGTCGGCGCCCAAGGAGATAAGGTCGTATGAGCCGTGTTGGCCCGGTGCGGCGTATTTGTATTCGTTCCCCCACGGATCCTTCGGAACTTCGGCCTTTTTCCAATAGGGACCATTCCAATTGTTGACGCCTGCCGGCGCGCTGATCAGCGCCTGCAGGCCTTCCTGCGCCGTCGGATAGCGGCCGATCTCGAGCTTGAAGAGATCAAGCGTTTGGCCGATCTGGCCGATCTCGATCTTCGCGGCGTCCGCCTTGGCTTTTTCGCCGCGCCCGATGAAGTTGCCGCCGACGATGCCGAGCACGACGCCGATGAGAACCAGCACGACCAATATCTCAATCAGGGTCATGCCCGACATGTGTTTGCGTGAACGATTCATTTTCCTCCTTCAGCATCCCTACGCTTGTAGTGCCTCGATGAGCGCCGGGGGGCTATCCCAAGGCGCGAATATTTCCCCCTCGGGGCGCCGCAGCGGCCGCATTGGCCACTTCGGCCGCAAGCGCGGGGGACTAAACCTCTCGGGCGGCGCATACCGGACCGAGGCGGAATCTTAGACAGGTTTCAGCCGACGAGTTCGCTCATTCCCATGACGCCCAGCAGAATCGAGAACACGATTCCGCCCACCAGCACGGCGAGACCGAGGATCATCGCCGGCTCGAGGATCGCGAGAAAGCGCTTGACGGCGAGCTGCACTTCGCGGTCATAGATGTCCGCGACGCGGACGAGCATCTCTTCCAAGCGGCCGCTTTCCTCGCCCACCATGATCATTTGCGTCGCAAGGCGGGGGTAGATGCCGCTGTCGCCGAGCGGGCGCCCGAAGCCCTTTCCCTCGCGCAGCTTCCCGATCACGCTGTCGAGCGCCCCGGCAAGGACCACGTTGCCCATCGTATCCTTGACGATCGACAATCCCGACAGCAGCGTGACGCCGTTGCCGAGCAGCGTTGCGAGCGTGCGCGCGAACCGCGCAACCTCGACTTTCGCAACAATGTCGCCTACGAGCGGCGCTCGCAACAAACGTGCATCGCGCGCTCGGCGCACGAACGGGTTTTTGCCGCGGCGGCGGAACCATAGGGCGCCGAGCACGACTACAGCGATTGTCGCCCACCACCAGTGTCGCATGAACGTGCCGAGAAAAATCACGATCTGGGTCGGCAGCGGCAGCGCCTTGCCTGCTTGCGCGAACGTCTGCTGGAACTGCGGCACGACGAAGATCAGCAAAACGATCACCGACACGACGGCGACGCCGATCAGGATCGTCGGATAAATCAGCGCAGAGCGGACGTTTTCACGAAGCTCCTTGTTGCGCTCCATCGTTTCGGCAAGACGCTGCAACACGACGCCGAGCGCGCCCCCGGCTTCGCCAGCGCGCACGATATTGACGTAGAAGCGCGAGAACACCTCGCGCCGCGCATCGAGCGCCTGCGACAGCGACTTGCCGCTGCGAATGTTGTCGCGGATACCTTGCATCAGCGCTGCAGCGGGCGGCGTCGGCGCCAGACTGATCAGAATTTCCAATGCGCGATCGAGCGGCAATCCGGCGCGCAAGAGCGTCGCGAGCTCGCGCGTCAATCCGAGCACTTGATCACGTGTGACGTTTTTCGATTGGAACAGGCGGCGCTTTGGCCCTAGGGGCGCACTTGCCGACGTTGCGGCGATAAAGGAGTCCGATGCTTGCGCGACCTGCATCGCCATCAAGCCCTGTTCGCGCAGCCGTTCGACGACGTCGGATTCGGTAGTGCCGTCGAACTCCCCGGTCGAGACTTCGCCACTCGGGGCTACGGCGCGATAGCGGAAGATCGGCATCGAGGGCGAAAAGGAAGGCGAGAGCGCAACGCGCAGTGAATCGGCTAATTCTCGCGCGTGACACGCAACACTTCTTCGAACGTCGTCACGCCTTTGAGCGCCTTACGCAGGCCGTCTTCGTACATCGTCAGCATGCCCTCACGTATCGCTTCGGCGCGAAGGTCGGTGGCGGTGGCGTGCTTCATCACCATGCTGCGCAGCGTATCGGTGATCGGAAGCATCTCGAGAATGCTGATCCGGCCGATGTAGCCGGTATTGGCGCAATGACTGCATCCCTTCGCATGCCACAGCGTGATGTCCTTATCGTCGGTGAACCGCCGCAAATTGATTTCTTCAACCAATTCCGGCAACGCGATGTACGTCTCCTTGCAGTGCGGGCACAACGTCCGCACCAGCCGTTGCGCGAGGATGCCGACGATCGTCGACGTCAACAGGTAGTCCTCGACGCCCATGTCGAGCAGCCGGTTCATCGTCGACGGCGCATCGTTCGTGTGCACCGTCGACAGCACGAGGTGACCTGTCAATGCCGACTGCACGGCGATCTGCGCAGTCTCGAGATCGCGAATCTCGCCGATCATGATCACGTCCGGGTCCTGCCTAACAATCGAGCGGAGCGCATTCGCGAACGTGAGATCGATCTGCGGCTTGACCTGGATCTGGTTGATGCCGGCCATTTGATATTCGACCGGGTCCTCGACGGTCAAAATCTTGACGTCGGGTTGATTCAGGCGATCGAGCGCCGTGTAGAGCGTCGTCGTCTTGCCGGAGCCGGTGGGTCCCGTAACGAGCAGGATCCCGTGCGGTTGCATCAGCGCCTCGAGAAAGCGCTTCAGCGTATCGGACTCGAATCCGAGCCGCTCGAAGTCGAGCGCGACGCCGCCCTTGTCGAGAATCCGCATGACGACCGATTCGCCATGCATCGTCGGTACCGTGGAAACGCGCAAATCGATTTCCTTGCCTTGCACGCGCAGGCGGATGCGTCCGTCCTGCGGCAGCCGGCGTTCCGCGATATCGAG
>DASPYC010000274.1:0-11203 GCA_035636955.1 Casimicrobiaceae bacterium | reverse complement strand
GCGACGAAGGTCTGCTCGCGGATCTCGAGAAGCGCGGCAAAGGCGGCGCAGAAGAATTAGTGCTGGGCGACGGCCGAGGATCAAAAGCAGGTTCCTCGGACGATAAAGCGTTGTCCTCGGAATGACAAATTGCCGTGTCATCCCGAGCGAAGCGAGGGACCTGCTGTTGAACCGTTAACGTATCGCCGGCTCGCCCGCGAGCAGAATGCTGCACCGAACCCGTTCGATCAGCAGCGCATCGACGGACCCGCGCCACCATCGCAGCGCCCATTTCTTGCTTCGCTTGTGGCCGACGATCAGCAGGTCGATCCGCAATGTGTCGACGAGTCGCGTGATGACCTCGACCGGCTCACCGTCCAGCAAGTGCGTCGTCACCGAGAAACCGCGCTCGATCAACCGCGCGGCGGCGTCCTTCAGGTCCTTTTCGCTGCGCGTACGGTCGATCTCGAGCGTGGGCGCCGGCACAAATTCACCGGCCAATAAATAAGGTGACGGATCGTGGAGCACGCAGGCGAGATGAATATGACGCTCGGGCTGCGGCGACAGGTGCACGCATTCATCGACGGCCAGCCGTGATTCTGGCGAACCGTCGTAAGCGACCAGAATCCTTCGGTACATGGCTATCTCCTGGATTTGCGGATGGACCACGCCGGCATGATAGCCACGGTGAACGCCAACGTCACGTGGCGAGGGCGTTATGCGCGGGGGCGCAACGATGCAGCGGGCCGCCGCGACGGCGTGCCGCATAAATCCAGCGCCAGCGAGACAAGGTCCTCCCAAGGATCGCCTGCTGTCAGACCTTTCGCCAGCGCGTCGAGACGCGCGACCGCTATCATCATTTCGCCGATTCTCGAAGGCGAGATCCGTCGGACGGCTTTTTCCAACGCCGCTTGCCGCCGACCCCAGACGCGCGCATTGCGAACCGCTGCCGCGACGGGCGCACCGTGTCGCTGCGCCGCATGGACGCTCGCGATTGCCCGCAGGTCCTCGGTCATCTGCCAGACGCCAAGCGTGACGGGCTCGCCTTCGGCCTCGAGTGCGTTCAGGATCCGGACCGAACGGGCGGCGTCACCCGCGAGCCACGCCTCCGACGCTTGAAAGACGTCGTAACGGGCGACGTCCGTCGTGGCGTTCTCGACGGCCTCGAGCGCGATTTCGCCCTGGGGAAGGACTAGCGCAAGCTTCTCGATCTCCTGCCGCGCCGCCAGCAGATTGCCCTCGCAGCGCTCGGCGAGGTAGGTCAACACTTCATCGGACGCGCGCTGGTTCTGGCGCGCAAGCCTTGCGGCAATCCACCGCGGCAACGCTTCGCGCTCGAGAGGCTGCACCGCAATCGTCGCGCCGACCCGCGCGAGCGTGGCGAACCACGCCGAACCCAGCGTTGCGCGATCGAGCCTCGGGAGCGTGATCAATGTGACGTTATCGGGATTGGGATTAGCGGCGTACGCCTCGAGCGCCTTCGCCCCGTCGACACCCGGCTTGCCGCTGGGAATGCGCACGTCGATCAGCTTGCGGCTGCCGAACAGACCGAGGTTCGCATTCGCAGCGACAAACGCATCCCACTTGAATCCCGGTTCGACAACGAGCACATCGCGTTCGTCGCAGCCGGCTTGACGTGCCGCGGCGCGAATTTCGTCGCCGGCTTCGAGCGCGAGCAGCGGCTCGTCGCCATGAACCACATAGAGCGACTCGATCTTGCGGGATAGATGGCGCGGCAGATCGTTCGGCCGAATCTCCATCGTTATAGCGCCCCCGCTACGGCTTCTTCGCGGCTTGCAAGCGGCGAATCAGTTGCGCGATCACGTCGCTTTGCATCTCGCGCAGCAACCGCTGCTCCTCGGCATCGCGCGCCAGCACTTCGGTCTCGTTGAACGTGTAGGCGCGCCGCACGATGATTTCGGCGGGCGGGAGCCAATCGAGGCCATCCTTATCGTGCAACCGGAAATTCACGCGCATCAGGAGTGAGAATTCGCGCACGCTGCCGCCGGCGGAAAGCGACAAAACGTCTTTTTCATCGACGATCGGCGGTATATCGAGTATCACATCCGCGGCGGCGGCGGTCGGCGCGAGCTTTGCGCTGCCCGCGCCTTCGAGCGAGCGCTTCAATTCGGATTCGAACACCGGCGCAGCCGTCACGTTGACGTAGACCGACGAGAACGTATACGTCGCTTGGCCACGCAGATGAAAGCCGCACGCCGCGAGCGCCCCGGTCAGCACGACCAACGCGAAGAATCGGGCGCCGCTAGACCACGACATTGACGAGGCGTCCGGGGACGATGACGACTTTTTTCACCGGCGCGCCGTTCGAATGTTTCGCCACTTCGGGGGACGCCTTGGCAGCGTCCTCGATCGCGGTCTTGTTAGCCGCCGCCGGAACCACCAATTTGCCGCGCAGCTTGCCGTTGACCTGCAACACGAGCTCGATCTCGTCCTGCTTGAGCGCTTCGGCGTCGACGACGGGCCACGCCGCATCCAGCAGGTCGCCATACTCGCGCGTGAAATCGAGATCACGCCACAGTGTCCATGCAATGTGAGGTACGACAGGATAGAGCGTGCGAAGAAGGATCGACATCCCTTCGCGCCGGATCGCCGCGTTGCCCTCTGCTCTGTCGGGAATATCCTCGAGCGTGTTCAGCATTTTCATGCCCGCCGATACGACTGTGTTGTACTTGATGCGTTCGTAATCGTCGTTGGCTTGCTTCAGCGTGAGATGAATGTCACGCCGCGCGCGAGCGTTCGCGGCATCGCCCGGCGCGTTTCGACTCGCGCTCTTGATATCGCTCGCGTGCGACTGCGCAAAGGCCCACAACCGCTTGAGAAACCGCGCTGCGCCTTCGACGCCGGCATCGGACCATTCCATCGTCGCCTCGGGATGACCGGCAAACATGACGAACAATCGCGCCGCATCGGCGCCGTAGCGGTCGACGATGTCCTGCGGATCGACGCCGTTCAATTTGGATTTCGACATCGCGCCGACGCCGCCGTATTCGACGGGCTTGCCGTCCGACTTGAGCTTCGCGCCCGTCACATGTCCGGCCTCGTCGTGCATGACCTCGACGTTGTCGGGCGCGAAGTACTCGATGCCGCCTTTCTCAGTGCGCCGGAAATAGATGTGATTGAGCACCATTCCTTGCGTGAGAAGTCGCGTGAAAGGCTCGTCCATCTTGGTCAAGCCCATATCGCGCATCACCTTGGTCCAGAAGCGCGCGTACAGGAGATGCAGAATCGCGTGCTCGATGCCGCCGATGTACTGATCCATCGGATTCCAGAAGTCATTGCGGGCATCGACCATCGCCGGCGCGTCGGGGCACGCGTAGCGCATGTAGTACCACGCCGAATCGACGAACACGTCCATCGTGTCGGTTTCGCGTTGCGCCGGCTTGCCGCAACGCGGGCATGTCGTTTCGACGAAGTCGCGCCGCTTGGCCAGCGGATTGCCGGTCCCGTCGGGCACGCAATCTTCCGGCAGCACGACCGGCAGATCTTTCTCGGGCACCGGAACATCGCCGCAGGCGTCGCAGTGGACGATTGGAATCGGCGTGCCCCAGTAGCGTTGCCGCGAAATGCCCCAGTCACGCAGTCGGAACGTCGTCTTTTTCTCGCCCAGACCCAAAGTCGCGAGATCGGCGGCGATTGCGTCGACGGCCTCGCGATAGCGCAATCCGTCGTACTTGCCGGAGTTGATGCAGTAACCGCGCTCCTTGTCCTCGTACGACGGCTGCCACGTATCGGTCGAGAAGCTTTCGCCGTCGACCGCGATCACCTGCTTGATCGGCAAGCCGTACTTCTTTGCGAAGGCGAAATCGCGCTCGTCGTGACCGGGCACGCCCATGACCGCGCCATCGCCGTACGCCATCAGCACGTAGTTGCCGACCCAGATCTCGATCCGTTCGCCGGTCAACGGATGCGAGACGTAGAGGCCCGTCGGCATTCCTTTCTTTTCCATTGTCGCGAGCTCGGCTTCGATGACGCTGCCGTGCTTGCATTCGTCGACGAACGCACGGAGCGACGGATTCGACGCCGCGGCGTGCGCAGCGAGCGGATGCTCGGCGGCGACTGCACAGAACGTGACGCCCATGATCGTATCGGCGCGCGTCGTGAAGACATACAGTTTGCCGTCGCCGATCAATTCTCCGTTCGCTCCGCGAATGTCATGTCGAAACGCGAACCGCACGCCTTCACTCTTGCCGATCCAGTTGGCCTGCATCACCTTCACGCGCTCGGGCCAACCCGGCATCTTGTCGAGATAGGACAGCAGCTCGTCGGCGTATTGCGTGATCCGCAGGTAGTACATGGGAATCTCACGCTTTTCGACCGGCGCGCCGGAGCGCCAGCCACGGCCTTCGATCACTTGCTCATTCGCGAGGACCGTCTGGTCGACCGGATCCCAATTGACGACACCCGTCTTTTTGTACGCGATGCCCTTCTCGAGCATCTTCAAGAAGAACCACTGATTCCACTTGTAGAATGCGGGTTCGCAGGTTGCGAATTCGCGCGACCAGTCGATCGCCCATCCCATCGCCTGACATTGCTGCTTCATGTAGGCGATGTTGTCGTAGGTCCATTTCGCCGGCGCCTCGTGACTGTTCATCGCGGCGTTCTCGGCGGGCAGGCCGAACGCGTCCCAACCCATCGGCATCAGAACGTTGAATCCGTTCATGCGCAGATGCCGATACATGACGTCGTTGATCGTGTAGTTGCGCACATGGCCCATGTGCAGCTTGCCCGACGGATAGGGCAGCATCGATACGCAGTAGTACTTTGGCCGGTCCGTGCGTTCGACGGCGCGATACACGTCTGCGCTGCGCCAGGCGGCCTGCGCCGAAGCTTCGATGTCCTTGTGCCGGTACTGCGTCATGACGGTAACGTGCAACCGCGGCTGATTGATCGTAAACATTTGATTATACCGGCCGAAGTTCGTCCGGCCGCTCAATGGGGCACGCCGGCGATCAACACCCAGACACCCAGTGCCGCGAACAGCGCGGCTGCGACGATTCGTACCGCTTTGAACGGAATGCGATCTGCGGCGAGATGTCCCGCGAAAGCAGTGGGAACGTTAACGATCAACATGCCGAGCGTCGTGCCGAGGACCACCGCAAGAAGCGAATCGAAGCGCGCCGCGAGCACGACAGTGGCGATCTGCGTCTTGTCGCCCATCTCGGCGAGAAAAAAGGCGATCGTCGTCACCGCGAAAACCCCGAGACGCGACGTTCGGCCGACGTTGTCCTCCTCGAGCCGGTCGGGCTTGAGCATCCAGGCGCCGACGGCGAAAAAGGACAGTGCCAGCAGCCACTGCAAAACGCCCGGCGGCACGGCCGCACGCACCCAATTGCCGACTGCGCCGGCTATCGTGTGATTGACGAGCGTGGCGACGAGAATGCCTGCGACGATTGGCCAAGGCTTGCGAAAGCGCACAGCGAGCATCAACGCGAGCAGCTGCGTCTTGTCGCCGATTTCGCCCAGCGCAACAACGGCCGTCGAGACGAGAAGGGTCTCTAGCAATTGAATTCCGCAGTGAGGGTGACCGAGCGCGCTTCGCGTGTGCGCTGCTTGCGAAAGGGCGCTGACAGAGCGCGGGCGTTGGATTCTAGCGGATAGGTGGGCGTCCGACGGCGAGCACAGGTGGGATAATTCCCGTTCTCTTGGGGACCTGCGTCGAATCGCCTTCTCCCTTCGCGCGATTTCGAGGCAATAACGGGTGACGTCAATTCTTCGTCTTTCGACTAACCGCTGGTTGGGATGGCTCACGGCAGCCATTGTCGGCGTCGCTGCGCCCGCTTCCTTACACGCCGCGCCGGTGAAGACGCCGCACGTCGAGGCGGAGCTTATTTCGGAAAACGCATCGCTCGCTCCGGGACGGTCGGCGACTATGGCGTTACGTCTGCAGATCGAAGAAGGCTGGCACACGTATTGGCGCAATCCCGGCGACTCGGGATTGCCGACGACGCTCGATTGGAAGTTACCGCCGGGGTTCCGTGTCGGTGCGATCGAGTGGCCCGCGCCCAAGGCGCTGCACGTCGGCCCGCTCGTAAACTATGGTTATGACGGGACGGTGTTTCATCTCGTCAAGCTCGATGTGCCCGCCGATCTCAAGCCGGGCAGCACCGTCGATCTCGCGGCACGCGCCGACTGGCTCGTGTGCAAGGAAACGTGCATACCCGACGGCGCTGATTTGAAGCTTTCGCTGCCGGTTGCCGAACCTGCTGCCACCAACGCGCGATGGGCGCCAGTGATAGGCGCCGCACGCGCCGCATTACCACAACCGTTGAATGGCGGATGGCATGCGGAAGCTCGCGGTGACGGACAAAAAGTCATCTTGACGCTCGCGCCGCCTGCCGGCGCGCCGGATCCCGGCGCGATGCGCTTCTTCGCGTATACCGAAGGACGGATTGAACCGTCAGCACCGCAATCGCTGGCGCGAATGGCGAACGGCGCTTACATGCTGACGTTACCTGTCGCGTATCGCCTCGGCAGCGGATTCTCCAAGCTCGACGGCGTCGTCACGAGCAGTAATGGATTCGCGAACGGCAACACGGTTGCGCAAGCAGTCGTCGTCGATGTTCCATTGACCGGCGCGCTCGTCGCCGGCCCGAAACCTGCGTTCGATGATGCAGCGATCAACGCGCTCGGCGTCGGACCGACATCCTCGCTGACCTTCGGCGCGGCGGTCCTCCTCGCGCTGACGGGCGGCATCATTCTCAATTTGATGCCCTGTGTGTTTCCCATCCTTTCGCTCAAGGCGCTGTCTCTGACGAACGCTTCGCATGACGACCTTCGTGCGTCGCGGTTGTCCGGCGTCCTGTTCGCCGTTGGAATTGTGCTGACCTTCGTTGTGCTTGCATTGGTGCTTCTGACGTTGCGCGCAGCAGGCGAGCAAGTGGGTTGGGGCTTTCAACTGCAATCTCCGGCGGTCGTCTCTGCTCTTGCCGCGCTGTTTTTCATCCTCGCCCTCAACCTCTCCGGCGTGTTCGAGTTCGGGTCGTTGTTGCCGGGCGCGGGCGATCTCCGCATGCGCAATCGCTACGCCGATGCGCTGTTGTCCGGAGTACTCGCCGTGATCATTGCGTCGCCATGCACCGCGCCCTTCATGGGTGCAGCGCTGGGCTTCGCGCTCGCGCAGCCGACTGCGGCAACGATCGGGGTATTCGTCGCGCTCGGGATCGGCATGGCGCTGCCGTTCGTTCTGCTTTCCTGGTTTCCCGGTTGGCGGCGCGTGTTGCCTCGGCCGGGCGCTTGGATGACCCGACTGAAACAAGTGCTCGCGTTTCCGCTCTACGCGACGGTCGCGTGGTTGATCTGGGTTATCGGCGCGCAGGTCGACAATGACGCTGTTGTCCGTTTGCTTGCGACGCTGCTCATCATCGCGTTCGCGCTATGGGCATGGCGGACGTTTAAGAGTGGCGCCGCGAGAGGTTGGAGCGTCGCGGCGCTTGTCGCAGCGGCGTGCGCTCTCGTTGTCGCTTGGCCGCTGCTGCGTGCAGATGCGAGCGCCAACGCATCGTCCGTTCCTATCGCAAGCTCGCGCGGCGACAACGCTTGGCTACCGTACACACCCGCGCGCCTTGCCGAACTGACAAGCTCGGGCCGAGCCGTATTCGTGGACTTTACCGCAGCATGGTGCGTGACGTGTCAGGTGAACAAACGGCTTGTTCTCAATAGCGCTGATGTCCGCGAAGCGTTTGCGCGCAAGAACGTCGCGCTTGTCCGCGCCGATTGGACGCGCCGCGATCCGGCGATCACGCGCGCGCTCACTGCGTTAGGGCGTAACGGCGTGCCCGTGTACGTACTCTATCGACCCGGCCGCGAGCCGCTGCTCCTTCCGGAAGTGCTGCAGACGACGCTGGTCGTCAACGCGCTTGCGGCACTCTGATCACGAGATCTGATCCGCCGCGACACGGCTATCAGTGCAATGCGAGCGCAAGCCCAAGCGGCACGAACGCCAGCGATAGAACGTTGCCGATAAGGACGATCGAAGCGACCTTCGCCGGCTCCTGCCTGAATTGCTCCGCGACCATGAAATTGAGCACGGCCGGAGGAAGGCAGCCGAACAGCAGCAACAATCCCTGTTGCATTCGGTCCATCTCGAAGACCCACGAGAATAGGGTGGCGACCGCCATCCCGGTCAACGGGCAGACGATACCGCCGATCAAACCGAGCTGCCAATCGTCCCAGCGCACTTCGAACAGGCGCACCCCGAGCGACAGCAGCATCATCGGTATCAGCGCGTCGCCGACCATCTTGATGGCGACAGCGAGCCAATCAGGAAGTGGCGGATGCGACAGCGCGAACGCGAAACCGAGAATCGTTGCAATCACCATCGGATTGCGCAGCAGGTTTCTGAACCGCGCGTGATGGTTGATGATCCAAACGCCGAGCGTGAATTGGAGGAGGTTCGATATCGTGAACAACGCGACCATCGGTGAGAACCCCGCCGTCCCGTAGGCCAGCACCGCGAGCGGCAATCCCATGTTGCCGCAGTTGTTGAACATCATCGGCGGCACGAACGTGCGGACGTCGGCGTTCATCAGTTTGGCGACGGGCCACGCCAGCAATCCTGAGCCCAACACAACGGCGACGCTTCCCAGCATCAACAACTGGCTCTGCGTAATGTCGAAGTCCTTGCCTGCAAGCGCCGAGAAAATGAGCGCCGGCGCAAGCACGTTCATGCTGATGCGATTCACCATCGTCATGTCGGGCTTGACGCGCCACGCATAGACGTAGCCAAGCGCAACGATCAGAAAAACCGGCAGGATGATGCCGAGGATGCGTTCGAGCATCTCAGCCCGTCGTAAAGCTGCTGCGCGTCCGATCTGCTTTGTTCCTCGGGCGCTCGGAATCCTCATGTACGTCCATGTACATTCCGGTTCCTCGCACCCTCGCGCCTCGCATCTCGGCCTGCTCGCGACGCTTTCCGACGGGCTGAGACAGGGTCACTCCGCGGACGCTCAAAGAATGTAACGTGACAAGTTGTCGTCGCCGGCGATACCGGCCAGTCGCTCGTTGACGAACGCAGCATCGATCGCGATCGTCTCGCCCGTGCGCCGCGCGGCATGAAAGGAAACGTCCTCGATCAGACGCTCCATCACCGTGTAAAGGCGCCGGGCGCCGATGTTCTCCTGTTTTTCGTTCACGGCATGGGCAATCTCCGCCAGCCGGCGAATGCCGTCAGGCTTGAAATCGAGATGCACTTGCTCGGTGCCAAGCAGCGCTTGATATTGTTGCGTGAGACACGCATCGGTCGACGTGAGGATCCGCTCAAAATCCTCGACCGTCAGCGGATTCAGCTCGACGCGAATCGGCAGCCGCCCCTGCAATTCGGGAATGAGGTCCGACGGCTTCGACAGATGAAACGCGCCGGACGCGATGAACAGCACGTGATCGGTCTTCACCATGCCGTACTTGGTGGTGATCGTCGTTCCTTCGACGAGCGGCAGCAGGTCGCGCTGAACGCCTTGGCGCGAGACGTCGGCGCCCTGAACATCGGAGCGCGCCGTGATCTTGTCGATTTCGTCGATGAAGACGATCCCGTTCTGCTCCGCCGCCGCCAGCGCTTTCGCCTTGATGTCGTCGTCGTTGATCAGCTTGGCGGCTTCCTCGTCGGTAAGCTGGCGCAGCGCTTCCGTCACCGTCATCTTTTTCATCTTGCGGCGGCCGCCGCCGATTTGCTGGAACATGCCTTGGATCTGACTCGTCAGATCTTCCATGCCCGGCGGCGCCATGATTTCCATCTGTGGCGGCAGTGCGGCGATCTCGACGTCGATCTCCTTCGTGTCGAGCGCGCCCTCGCGCAACATCTTGCGGAATCGTTGGCGTGTCGCCGAATCGGTAGGCTTCAAGTCGTCGAAGTTCACTTCGCGCACGGGCGGCAGCAGCACGTCGAGCACACGCTCCTCGGCGGCGTCAGCAGCGCGATCGCGGACCTTGCGCGTCTCGGCGTCGCGCGTTTGCTTGACCGCAACCTCCGCCAGATCGCGGATGATCGCGTCGACATCGCGGCCGACGTATCCGACTTCCGTGAACTTGGTCGCCTCCACCTTGACGAACGGCGCGTCGGCCAGACGCGCGAGCCTCCGCGCGATTTCGGTCTTGCCCACCCCGGTCGGGCCGATCAAGAGAATGTTTTTAGGCGTGATTTCCTGCCGCAGCGGTTCGGGAACCTGCTGCCGGCGCCAACGGTTGCGAAGCGCAATCGCCACGGCGCGCTTGGCGGCATCCTGCCCAACGATATGCTTGTCCAACTCGTGGACGATTTCCTCGGGGGTCATCGCAGACACGGCATGCCTTCGCACAAAATGAAACGGCCGCCGGGAAAGGGCGGCCGCTGTATCTTACCGCGCCGATAATACCGGCGGCTTGCCAGCGCGGATCAGTTCGGGATGTGTAGCGTGTCGTTGACGAACTCGATCCGATCGGCAGCAGGCGGGTTTGAAGCGATGGGCGGCACGTTGGTCGCGGTGATCGCCGGGGCGACGCACGGATACGGCGGCCCGCAGCGCGGGATCGTATGCACAACCTGCGACGGCGGTAACGGCGTCCCGCTCGTCAAATGACCGTACATCGCGTCCATCGCACGAATGAAGTAGACATGTAATGGAACGAACCGCTGCTCGTAACCGCCGAACACTGCTCCGCCGGGCAGGAACGCGTCGAAGTGCTGCGCATTGGTCACTTCGACATAACGGACATTGGTCGCGCCCTTGGCTGTCGACTGGCTCTTCGCGTAGTAGGCGCGCGAAGCATGGTTGATCGGAATCAACGTATCGGCACGACCCTGAACGATGATTGCGGGCGTGTCCTTGAGCCTCGCCGTCAGCTCGACATCGGCGATACCCGCGCGGACGCGATCCGAGGCTTCTTTGGCCGCGCCGGTGAGCGCGGCACCCGTGACGATATTGCGGCCTTCGACGAGGTTGCGATGGCAGATCGCGCCGTCGAGCGCGTAGTCGGGCGCGGCCGTCGAGGGCGAGGTGGAAAGCAAGTCGAGTTTGGCGCCGCCAAGCGAATCGTTGAACACGACGTTGACGCCAGTGGTCGGAGGCACGCCGTTGCCGGTCGAAAAAATGCTGGCCTGCGACGCAAGCACCTGCGCGATGACGTTGCCGGTGGCGTCGGTGTTGGCGAAGCTGAAACCACAGACGTTGTCGGCAACGCTGAACCGGCCGTATGCGTTTGCGTAGGTCATCACGATCGAGTTGGTCGCGAA
>DASPYC010000273.1:0-4156 GCA_035636955.1 Casimicrobiaceae bacterium | reverse complement strand
CCTGCTTCGCCCAGACTGTGATTACCTGTCGAGCACGCGCTAACCGTCGCGAGGTTCGGCCCTTTGTAACCGTAGTGGATCGATACCAGTCCCGCGACCATGTTGATAATCGATCCGGGAACGAAAAATGGTGAAATCTTTCGCATCCCGCCGTGCGCGTACGCCTGCTGCGTCTCCTCGATCATCGGCAATCCGCCGATGCCAGATCCAATGCAGACACCGACGCGTTCCTTGTCCCCGCGATAATCGTCGAGCCCGGCATCCGCGATGGCTTCCATCGTCGCAACGAGTCCGAAATGATTGAAGGTGTCGTAGCGGCGCGCCTCCTTCGCCGACAGCCATTTCGATACGTCGAAGTCTTTTACTTCGCCTGCAATCTGCGACGGAAACGCTGCCGCATCGAAACGGGTGATGCGCGCGATGCCCGAATGGCCCGCGAGGATGTTTCCCCATGCGGTGGCGATGCCGATCCCCACCGGAGAAACGATACCGAGCCCGGTGATGACAACGCAGCGGGGCATGAGACTTGAACGAGTGAATGCGATGGATTTCGCCGTACCGGGATATGCGGTTACTCGACCGCGATCGCCGGCGGCTAGGGCGGCCTGCTCGAGCGGCGCAAGGCCGCTTCTCGAGCTGTCCGCGTTATTTCTTCACGTGGGCGCTGATGAAGTCGATGGCCTGTTTGACCGTGGTGATCTTTTCTGCTTCTTCGTCGGGGATCTCGGTCTCAAATTCCTCCTCGAGGGCCATCACCAGTTCGACGGTGTCGAGCGAATCGGCGCCAAGATCGTCGACGAACGACGATTCGTTCTTGATCTCGGCTTCATTGACGCCAAGCTGCTCGGCGACGATTTTCTTGACCCTTTGTTCGATGTTTTCCATGCTTCTCCTCCCCCGAGGGGATCAAAAACCGATCAATTTTACCAGATCACCGATGACGGATGGCATTGCAAGGCCGCGGATGAAAGCTGCTTCATGACCGTCAAATCATCAGCATGCCGCCATTGACATGCAGTGTTGCGCCGGTGATATACGCCGCGCGTGGGCTCGCGAGAAAGGCCACGGCGTAGGCGATCTCATCTGGCGCGCCAAGGCGGCCCAACGGTATCCGCGACAACAATGCTTCGCGTTGCGCCTCGGGCAGCGCGCGTGTCATGTCGGTATCGATGAAGCCTGGCGCGACGCAATTGACGGTGATGTTGCGGCTGCCGACTTCCTGCGCCAGTGACTTGGTGAAACCGACGATCGCTGCCTTGGCCGCCGCATAATTGGTCTGGCCGGGATTGCCCGATGCGCCGACGACGGAACCGATCTGGATGATGCGGCCATAGCGCGCCTTCATCATCCCGCGCAGCACCGCCTTGGCGAGCCGGAATACTGGCTTCAGATTCGTTGCCATGATCGCGTCCCAGTCATCGTCCTTCATGCGCAGCAAAAGGTTGTCGCGCGTGATGCCGGCGTTGTTGACGAGAATGGCAACGGCGCCGTGCCTCGACTCGATTGTGCCGAGCGCGCCGTTAGTCGCCGCAGCATCAGTAACGTCCAGCTGGATGCCCTCACCCGCGTTTTCGACGCCGTTCAGATATCGGCTGATGCTTCCCGCACCTTCTTCGGTTGTTGCAGTTCCGATGATCGTTGCGCCGTCCTGTGCAAGCGCAAGTGCGATCGCCTTGCCGATGCCGCGCGTTGCGCCCGTCACCAAGGCGATTTGTCCGGAAAGCGTCGTCATGAAATGGCCTCGTCAGGCGGCGCGTAGTGCTGACAGCGCGTCATCGATCGCCGCGCGATCGTTGAGCGCGAAAGTGGTGACGTTTTCGTCGATGCGACGCGTGAGGCCCGTCAACACCCTGCCGGGTCCGCACTCAACGACGTGCGTGACGCCGCGCGCGAGGAAAGCCCTGATCGTGTCACTCCACCGCACAGGGCTTGCGGCCTGCATCGCAAGCGCTGCGCGGATTGCCTCCGGTGTCGAGTGATCCGCGAAATCCGCGTTGTGAAGGACCGGTATCGACGGCGACGTGATGTCGAGTTGTGCGAGGCGCGCCGCCAAACGATCGGCAGCCGGCTTCATCAGCGAACTGTGAAACGGCGCTGACACCGGCAACATTACCCCTCTCTTCGCGCCGCGTACCTTCGCCGCCGCGATCGCCCGCTCGACGGCGCTCTTGTGGCCCGCTACGACCACCTGGCCGGGCGCGTTGAAGTTGACCGGCTCGACGATCTCGCCTTGCGCAGCTTCACGACAAGCCTCGACAATCACGGCGTCGTCGCCGCCCATGATCGCCGCCATTGCGCCGACCCCGTGCGCAACCGCATCCTGCATCGCTTCCGCGCGAAAGCGTACCAGCGGGACAGCATCGCGTAATCGCATCGCGCCCGCCGCGACGAGCGCCGCGTATTCGCCCAGACTGTGCCCGGCCATCACCGAAGGTTGCGGTCCACCTGCCGCAAGCCATGCGCGCCAGAGCGCAACATCAGCCGTCAGCATCGCGGGCTGTGTGTTGCGCGTCAAATTGAGCATCTCCGCAGGGCCTTGTTCAATCAGCGTCCACAAATCATCGCCGAGAGCATCCGATGCTTCAGCAAAGGTCGCGCGCACATCGGCGTGCGTCGCAAAGTCATCCAGCATGCCGACCTGCTGCGACCCCTGTCCAGGGAAGACGAACGCGAGCGTCATGTCCATCGAAGGAACACCGAACCCCACGTGAAGCCGCCGCCGACACCCAGCAGCATGACGTGCTGTCCGGATCGAATGCGGCCGTCGCGAACGGCGACGTCGAGCGCCAACGGAATCGACGCCGCCGATGTGTTCGCGTGCAAATCTACGGTGCTGATGATCCGGTTTTCGGGCAATTTGAGCTTCTTCGCCGTCGCATCCATGATGCGGATATTCGCCTGATGCGGGATCAGCCAATCGATTGCGTCGGGCGTCATGCCGGTCGCATCGAGCGCCTCCTGCGCAACTTCCGCCATCACTTTGACGGCGAACTTGAACACGCCGGGCCCATCCATATGCACGAATGGCGAACCGACGATGCCGCCACGCTGAACTTGTCCGGGAACACATAGAATGCTCCGATAACGGCCGTCGGCATGCAAGTGCGCCGTCAAAATGCCGGGCTCGCCTGCGGGAACGAGAACAACCGCCCCTGCGCCGTCGCCGAACAGCACGCACGTGCCGCGGTCGTTCCAATCGAGAATCCGCGAATAGATCTCGGCCCCGACGACGAGCGCGTTGCGTGCCATGCCGCTCGCGATCATGCGATCGGCAAGCGCGAGCGCATAAACAAATCCCGAGCATACCGCCTGTACGTCGAACGCCGGCCCGCCATGTGCGCCCAGTTTTTCCTGGAGGATGCACGCAGTCGATGGGAAGATCAGGTCGGGTGTGGTCGTCGCCACGACGATCAAATCAAGATTCGCCGGCGCGATCCCTGCCTGCTGTAGCGCAATGCGAGAAGCGCTAAGCGCGAGGTCCGACGTTTGCTCGTCGGCGGCGGCGATGTGACGCTGGCGGATGCCGGTGCGCGCGCGTATCCACTCGTCACTGGTCGCGACGCGCTCCGCCAGCGCATCGTTGGTCAACACCTGCGCCGGAAGATATCGCCCGGTGCCCGCAATTCGGCTCGCGCGATTACGCATTCGGCACGGGCCGCGGATCCGCCGCGGGTGATGCATGCGCTAATGCGGGCATCGCCTCTAAACGCTGCGCAATCCGATCGAGCACGCCGTTCACAACTTCGGCGTGCGCTTTGCTTAACGCATAGCGAAACGCCAGCGTGTCAGCGCCGCCGTGGCTCTTGACGACCACACCTTTGAGCCCGACCAGCGTCGCGCCGTTGTATCGCCGTGGATCGATGCGCCGCTTGAATGCCGTCAGAACAGGATATGCAAAAGCCGCAGCGATGCGCGTTGCAGCGTTCCGCGTGAACTCGGCGCGCAAGAATTCATACAGCATCGCCGCCAGGCCTTCCGATGTTTTTAGCGCGATATTGCCGACGAAGCCGTCGCATACGACGACGTCGGTCGTGCCTTTGTAAATGTCATCGCCTTCGATATTGCCGTAAAAATTCAGACCCGATGCTTTCAACAGTTCCGCCGCTTCCTTGACGACGTCGTTTCCCTTGATGTCCTCTTCGCCTATGTTCAAGAG
>DASPYC010000272.1:0-3110 GCA_035636955.1 Casimicrobiaceae bacterium | reverse complement strand
CGGGGACGCCGCCCGAAAGAGTTGCCGAGCATGGGGCCGACGTTCCGATGGGCCGGCCCGCGCAACCGGAGGAAATTGCGCCGGCGTACGTGTTTCTCGCGTCGAACGCCGACTCCTCCTACATCACCGGCATCGTACTTCCGCTGCTCGGCGGCGAAACCGCTGGCGCTTGATCGTGTCGGACCAAGCGCCATGCTGATCGCAAAGCGATCAGCTGCGTCTGCGTTTGGGTTTGGGTTTGGCGCGGCGCCGTCGCGTCGTGGGCTCGCTTTCCTGTTTCTCCGCGAGCGCACCCGGATCGGCGTCGGCATCGCTCAAGTCGCTTCCGAGATCGTCGGACGCGATGAGATCGCTTTCGCCCGTCAGCTCGTCGATCACGCTCAACGATTCATCAGTCGGTGGCGGCGCGTCGCGCCCCGCGGCCGCGCGCTCGCCCGTGCCACCCGAATCGGAATCGCTGTCGAGATTTTCATCGCCGATATCGGGTCCCGCCGTTTTGGGCCCGCGACTGCGCTCGGCATCCGAGGTCGTTCCATGCTGTAAGGTCAATGCATCGCTATCGTCCTCAAGTCCCGGACCGCCGGTGATGTCGCTTCCTGTATCGCTGCTGTCGCCCGGACCGAGGTCACGCGTGGTGTGGCCCTTGTCAAGCCGCGGGGCGCTTTCGCCTGTGCGCTCAAGAATGCTTCTTCCCATGTCGCTCTCTCTTTTCAGTTGCGACGGATCCGTCACAAAAAGGAGCAACGCGCATGCCACTGTCGCGTGCGGCATCTGCGCTTGCCGCTGCGCTATCATGATGGATGGGAGGAAATATCATGCGAAGTTTCGCGAGAATCGTCGCGGTATTCTTCATCGCAACTTATGCCGGGATCTCGTCCGCCCAAGGTCAACTCAATATCGTTTGCAGCGTGCAACTGCCGTGGTGCGAAGCGGTCGTCAACACCTTCGAGAAGGAGACCGGCATCAAGGCCGGCATGACGCAGAAATCTGCGGGCGAAGCGATGGCGCAGATCGCGGCGGAGAAGGCCAATCCGAAGATCGACGTCTGGTACACGGGATCGGGCGACCCGCATTTGCAAGCGGCGGAGCTGGGACTCACCGAAGAATACAAGTCGACGATGCTCGCGCAACTGCACGATTGGGCGGTACGCCAGGCGGAACAGTCGAAATATCGAACCGTCGGCGTGTACACCGGCGCTCTCGGCATCGCGTACAACCCGGAGATCCTCGCCAAAAAGCAGATCGCTGCACCAAAGTGCTGGGCCGATCTCGCCAATCCAATCTACAAGGATGAGGTGCAGATGGCGAACCCGAATGCGTCGGGCACTGCCTACGCAACGATCGCGACGTTCGTGCAGATCTTCGGCGAAAACAAGGCGTTCGAGCTTTTGACAGGAATGCACAAGAACACGAACAACTATCCACGCAGCGGTCCAGGCGCAGTGCGTGCCGTTGCGCGTGGCGAAACGGGCGTGGGCGTCACATTTCTACATGACGGCATGACCGAGATCGCGAATGGCTTTCCGGTGAAGATCGTCATTCCATGCGAAGGGACCGGCTACGAGGTCGGTTCGATGAGCATCATCAAAGGCGCGAAGAATCTCGACAACGCGAAAAAGTTCTACGACTGGGCGCTGACACCGGCCGCGCAGAAGATCGGCGGAGATCTCAAGAATTTTCAGGTACCGTCCAATCGGTCGGTTCCCGCGCCGCCCGGCGCACCGAAGATGGAAGAGATCAAGCTGATCAATTACGACTTCGCGAAGTATGGCAGCGCGGCGGAGCGGAAGCGCCTGCTGGAGAAGTGGGACCGGGACGTATACGCGATACCGCGTTGACTGCCGCAGCAGAGCGCGTCGGGCTGCTATAGTGGCGAAAACGGCTGCCTGCAGGGTCGGAGCCGCATCAACGAGAACGAAGGGAGAGATCCGTGTCGATAGCGCTGCGCGCGCTTTGCGTGCTCGCCGCTGTCGTGGGCGCAATGCCGGCGTCTGCGCTGGAGGCGCCGCAAAAGCAGCTCAACCTGCTTTGCACCGTCCCGTTGCCGTGGTGCGAAGCGCTGGCCAAGGCATTCGAAAAAAATAGCGGTATCAAAGTCGCCGTTACGCAAAAAGGCGGCGCCGACGCTCTCGGCATTCTTTCATCGCAAAAAGGCACGCCGCGTTTCGACGTTTGGTACGCGGGCACGGGCGATTTCCATCTGCAAGCTGCCGAACTGGGACTCATCGATGAGTACCGCTCGCCGCGGCTTCCCGAACTCCGCGACTGGGCCGTGCGTCATGCACAGCAGACCAAACATCGATCAGTCGCCCTCTACCTGCGCTCGGTCGGCGTCGTCGCCAATACGCGGCGCCTCGCGGCAAAGCAACTTGCGGAGCCCAAGTGCTGGAGCGATCTCGGGCGGCCCGAATACGACGATCAGATCGACATGGGACATCCGGCGCAGTCGAACGCCGCTCGCGCGGCGCTGCTCGCATTCGTGCAGCTGTTCGGCGAGGAAAAGGCGTTTGAACTGATCAAGCGGATTCACGGTAACGTCGATAATTACACGCGCCGCGCCACGAATGCAGGGCGCGCGGTCGCACGCGGCGATACGACGCTCGCCATCGTTTTCATGTACGCCGGCGCGCAGGAGGTCGCAGACGGATTCCCCGTCAAGCTGATCGTGCCGTGCGAAGGCGTCGCCTACGATGTACTCGCGATGAGCATCGTCAGCAAGGCGCGCAATCCCGACGCCGCGCGTACGTTCTTTGAATGGGCGTTGACGCCCGAAAGCCTCGAGATCGGCTATACGTTTTCCTACTGGCAGATGCCGGCCCACCGCAGGGCCGAGATCCCGTCGCGCGTGCTCAACACGGATCAAGTCAAGGTGATCGACAGCGACTTGACGCGCTTCGGCACGTCGGAACGCAGGCGCCTGCTCGATCGATGGGACCGCGAGGTTTCGATACTGCCGCGAAATTAGCTCATGCGGACGGACGCTCGATTCGCGAGCGAAGCCGCACACCGTACACATTGACCACCAGCCCTGCGAGCACGAAGGCGACGCCGACGGCTTGCAACGGCGCGAGCGTTTCGTCGAGCAGCAGTGCGCCGCTTACCAGGCCCGA
>DASPYC010000271.1:0-3481 GCA_035636955.1 Casimicrobiaceae bacterium | reverse complement strand
ACCTCGATTCGCTTCGACGATCGCAGCGAGCGCTTCCGGACACACGCCCGCATTGTTGTCGCTCGCGAATTGCGGCGACTGCGCGTCCGCAGTCACAGCCGTTCTGCGATCCAGTCGCGGACCGAATTGAGCGCCGCGGGCAGCGCCGCAGGATTGGTCCCGCCGGCTTGCGCCATGTCTGCGCGTCCGCCGCCTTTACCGCCCACTTGCTGCGCGACGTGATTGACGAGCTCGCCGGCCTTCACTTTCGTCGTCAGGTCGTCGGTCACGCCGGCGATCAGCGTGACTTTGCCGTCGGCAACGCTGCCGAGCACGATCGCGGCGCTGCCGAGCTTGTCCTTCAGCTTATCCATCGTTTCGCGCAACGCCTTCGCATCAAGGCCGTCCAGCGCCGCCGCGAGCACCTTCGCACCCTTGACGTCGACCGCATCCTGCGCCAAATCCTGTCCAATGCTGGCGGCAGATTTGGCCTTCAGTTGCGCAAGTGCCTTCTCGGCTGCCTTCGCGCTCTCCTGCAATTGCGCGATGCGAGTCTCGAGCTCAGCGACCGGTGCCTTCAGCAATTGCGCTGCGCGGGCAAGCTGCGCCTCCTGTTCCTGGACATATTGAAGCGCGCCACGGCCGGTCGTCGCTTCGATCCGGCGAATACCCGACGCCACACCGCCCTCGCTCACGATCTTGAAGAAGCCGATGTCGCCGGTGCGCGAGACATGCGTGCCGCCGCACAATTCGCGCGACGTACCGATGTCGAGCACGCGGACTTCGTCGCCGTACTTTTCGCCGAACAGCATCATTGCACCCTGCTTGCGAGCGTCGTCGATGGGCATCACGCGCGCAGTCGTCGGCGCGTTCGCGAGGATCTCCATGTTCACGAGCGTTTCGATTCGCCGAATCTGCTCGTCGGTCATCGGCGCGTTGTGGGCAAAGTCGAAGCGCGTGCGCTCCGGGTCGACGAGCGAGCCCTTCTGTTGGACGTGCGGACCGAGCACATCGCGCAATGCCTTGTGCATCAGATGCGTTGCCGAATGATTGCGCACCGTTCGTCCACGCGCATCCTCGTCGACCGTCGCTGCGACGCTATCGCCGACTTTCAGCTCGCCTGTCTTCACCTCGCCGATATGGCCAACGACATCGGGTTGGATCTTTTGGGTGTCTTCAACGGCAAAGAGTGTCAAGCACGCGCCGCCTTTCGTGAGCTCGCCGCGATCGCCGACTTGACCGCCCGACTCCGCATAGAAAGGCGTCTTGTCGAGGACGACGACGCCGCGTTCACCTGCGATCAACGTGTCGACGGCAACTCCGCCCTTGTACAACGCCACGACGCTACCATCATCCGACAGCGTCTCGTAGCCGCGAAAGCGCGTCTTCGGTCCCGCATAGGCGAGCGATTCGCCGGTTTTGAACTGCGACGCGGCGCGCGCGCGTTCGCGCTGCGCTTCCATCGCCCGATCGAATCCGGCTTCGTCGACCGTGACGCCGCGCTCGCGACATACATCAGCGGTCAGATCGAGCGGAAAGCCAAACGTGTCGTAGAGCGTGAACGCCGTCGCGCCGTCGAGCGCCTTGCCGCCGCTCGCGGTGAGTTTGGCGAGCGCCTCATCGAGTATTCGGATGCCGTTCTCGATCGTCTCGCCGAACCGTTCTTCTTCGGTCCGGAGCACTTGCGCGACGCGCTCCTTGTTCTTCGACAGCTCCGGATAAGCGTCGCCCATCGCGCGATCGAGATCGTCGACCAAGCGATAAAAGAACGGTTTCTTTTGCCCGAGCTTGTAGCCGTGCCGGATCGCTCGGCGAATGATCCGCCGCAGCACGTAGCCGCGGCCTTCGCTGCCCGGGATCACGCCGTCGACGATCAGGAAGACACAGGAGCGAATGTGATCGGCGATGACCTTGAGCGACGGATTGTCGACGTCCTTCGTGCCGGTCTCACGTGCTGCGGCCTCGATGAGATCGACGAACAGGTCGATCTCGTAGACCGAGTGCACGTGCTGCAGCACCGCGGCCAGGCGCTCGAGGCCCATGCCGGTGTCGACGCAGGGCTTGGGCAGCGGCGTCATCAAGCCTGCGGCGTCGCGGCTGAACTGCATGAACACGAGATTCCAGATCTCGATATAGCGGTCGCCATCCTCGTCGGGTGAACCGGGCGGACCGCCGAAAACGTCGGGACCATGGTCGTAAAAAATCTCCGAGCACGGACCGCAGGGACCGGTGTCCGCCATCTGCCAAAAGTTATCGCTCGCGAACTTGCCGCCCAAGTTATCGCCGATGCGCACGCATCGTTCGGGCGGGACGCCGATCTCTTTCGTCCAGACGTCGTAAGCCTCGTTGTCGTCGATGTAGACCGTCGTCCACAAACGTTCCGGCGGAAGGCCGTACTGCTCGGTCAAAAGCTCCCACGCGTAATGGATCGCGTCACGCTTGAAATAGTCGCCGAAGCTGAAATTGCCCAGCATCTCGAACAACGTGAGGTGACGCGCCGTGTAACCGACATTCTCGAGATCGTTATGCTTGCCGCCCGCGCGCACGCAACGCTGCGCCGTCGTCGCGCGCACATACGATCGCTTGTCGAGGCCGAGGAACACATCCTTGAATTGCACCATCCCGGCATTGGTGAAGAGCAGCGTTGGGTCGTTCGTGGGAACCAGCGGCGAACTGGGGACATGCGTGTGCCCCTTCGATACGAAGTACTCGATGAATTTGCGGCGAATTGCGGCGACTTTCATACGCGGAGCTTGGCAGCTGTGCATCCGCCCACCAAACCTGCCCAAAGAAGTCAAAGCGTTAGATTTTAGCGCGAATGACGCGTTCCCCCAATTGCGACCGCGAGCGGACGAACTCGAGCGGCGTGCGCTCGCTATTCCGGGGCCTCGTCGCCTGACGCTCCTTGCCGCAGCACCTTGAGCGCAATCGTGATGCTGTAGCCGCGCGCTTGCAGAAACCTCACGTGGCGAGCCTTTTCGCGGGCATCTTTCGGCAAAACGCCGAAGCGTCGCTGCCATAGCGCCGTCGCGTCAGCCAATTCATCATTGAGCGCTATCGATGCGAGTGCATCGTCGGCGGCGCCGGGCTCGACCTGCTTTTGCCGCAATTGATGCGCAATGGCGCGTTTGCCGTAGCGTCCCGCTTTTTGCGTGACCAATGCTTGCGCGAAGCGGGCATCCGATAGATAGCCGCTTTGTTCCAGCTCATCGAGTACGCGCTCGACTTCGTCGCGTGTCGCGCCGAGCTTAAGGAGGCGCGAGTGAAGCTGAGCCCGTGCGTATTCACGTCGCGCGAGCAGGCGGATCGCGGACGCCTTGAGCAACAGTGGTTGCTTTCCCAAAGTCGCCCATCCTGCCATGGCGGCCTAAGTATCGGCGCCGTTGCCCGCCACCTTGATCCGCGATGGCGTCGGAACGCCGACCGTTTCGCGTATTTTGGCTTCGATTTCGGCAGCAATATCGGGATGCTCTTTTAGGAAATCGCGTGCGTTGTCCTTGCC
>DASPYC010000270.1:0-2197 GCA_035636955.1 Casimicrobiaceae bacterium | reverse complement strand
CGCGTCAGGAAGTTCCATCGACGCTTCTGTTTCGCACGGGCGGCGACACGTCCGTGCGCGGCTACGCCTTCGAAAGTCTCGGCGTGAAAGACGGCGACGCCATCGTTCCTGGCCGGTACTATCTGCTTGGCAGCCTCGAGGCGACGCGCTGGATCAATCCGACGTGGGGAATCGCGACGTTCATCGACACCGGTAACGCCTTCGACAACGTTTCCCATCTCGGTCTCGTGCTGGGCTATGGTGTTGGCGCGCGCATACGCACGCCGATCGGTCCGTTCCGCTTCGACGTTGCATACGGCCAGCAGTCGCGTCAGGTGCGGCTGCACTTCTCCGTGGGCCTTGCGTTTTGACTCGATGACTTCTCCGGACATGCCACAGCAAAAGCGCCGACGCCACTGGGCGCTTTCCGTGTTGTTGGCCGCGTTGGCGTTGATCGTCGTGTTCGTCGTGGCCGGCGTTTCGTTTTTGCTTTCCAACGCCGGATTGCCATTCGTGATGACCCGCATCGTCGCGCAGACCGAAGGACGGCTTTCCGTCGAAGGCGCGTCCGGGTCGCTCGCCTCGACGATGCATTTCGACAACGTCTCGTGGCGCGGAATCGATTCCACGATGACCGCGACTGACGTCGTCGTCGAATGGCAGCCGCTTGCGTTGCTTTCGAGTCATCTCGCCATTCGCGGGCTTGGCGCAAGACAAGTCACATTGGCGGTGAAACCATCGACCGGATCCACATCGCCGCCGCAGACCTTGGCGCTTCCGCTCGCAATCGATATCGATCATGTCGCCGTCGCGACGTTCGATTGGCAGGTGGGTCCGCGCCGCGGGAACATCAGCGGAATCGAATTCGGCTACAGCGGTGGAACGACAACACATCGTCTACGTGGCGTATGGCTCGTCTCCGATCTCGGCGCGCTCGCGGGCGAAACGACGCTGCAAGCCGATGCGCCGTTTGCCATCGCGGGTGCAATCGCCGTGACGGGCAACGGTCCGATCGAGGGTGCGAAGATCGACGCGAAGCTGTCCGGAACGTTATCCGCTCTTCACCTAGATACAACGGGATCGTTTCGCGACGCAACGCTCCACGCGCAGGCCGCACTGGCGCCGTTCTCAGATGGTGTATTCGAAAACGCTGCGCTCTCGCTCGGCAACGTCGATCTCGCCGCGTTTCACCCCTCGCTTCCGCGAACACGACTGGCGCTCGAGCTTGACGTGCGTCCGCAAAGTGATGGCTTCGTGGGCAGTTTCCGGGCGAACAACGACGAAGTGGGAACGCTCGCCGATCAGCGATTGCCGCTGACCGCCGCCAACGGCCATTATCGATACGCAGGCGAGTCGCTCGCGTTGTCGGACCTTGAGATCACGCTGGCGGGCGGCGGGCGCGCGAATGGCGAAGGAACCGTTGACCTTGCGGCGCGCGACACACCGAGCCGCTGGCGGCTCGACATCCACGATCTCGATCTTGCCGCGCTGCATCCAGCGCTCGTCAAAACGCGGCTCGCGGGTTTTCTCAAGGCCGATATCGACGGCGCGAAGCAGACGCTCGAAGGCGACGTCGCGCAAGCGTCGCTCGCCGTCGCTTTTGCGGCGACCTATGCCGATCGCCGTGTCGATATCACGCGGTTTCATGCCCGTGCTTCCGGCGGAACACTGTCGGGAAGCGGACGCGTCGCGCTGGACGGGCCCCGCACCTTCGACGTCGCGCTTACCGCGCAGCACTTCGATCCGGCGCGCTTCGCTGCGCTTGGCTCGGGTGTGCTCGATGGCACGATAAAGGCCAGCGGATCGCTGCTTCCGGAATGGAAAACGACCGCCGACATCACGCTCGCCAAAGGAAGTCGCTATGCAGGCGTCGCTCTATCCGGATCGCTGCGCGGCACGTTCACGCGCCGTTCGGTGGCGCAAGCATCGATCGATATTTCTGCGGCGAGCGCACGGCTCACCGCCGCCGGCAATGCCGGGGCTGTCGGCGACCGGCTGACGTTCGCACTCGACGCACCGCGCGTAGTGGAGATCGCGCCATTACTGCCAGGGCCGGCGCGGCAGCCGTTGGAAGGTCGCTTGCACGCGAAAGGGACGCTCGCGCTCGAGCCGGGAGGGCCGGGTGGAGAAATCGACGTTGACGCGGGCGGGTTACGAATCGGTTCATCGATTGCGGCCGACAAGATCGCTGTGCAGGCGAGCTTTGCGCCTGGCGGTG
>DASPYC010000269.1:0-3848 GCA_035636955.1 Casimicrobiaceae bacterium | reverse complement strand
GGAAGCGAGGCAGAAACAGCACGAGTTCATCACCGTCGAGCACTTGTTGCTCGCGATGCTGGACAACCCGTCGGCAGCCGAAGTGCTCAAAGCCTGCGGAGTCGATCTCGAAGAATTGCGCGGTGTGCTCGCCGATTTCATCAGCGAACATACGCCGCGCCTCGCGGCTCACTCGGACGCCGATACGCAACCCACGCAAGGTTTCCAGCGCGTGATTCAGCGCGCAATTCTCCACGTCCAGTCGTCGGGCAAGAAAGAAGTGACGGGTGCGAACGTGCTGGTTGCGATCTTCGGCGAGAAGGAGTCGCACGCGGTTTACTTCCTGAACCAACGCGGCGTGACTCGCCTCGACGTGGTCAACTACATCGCGCATGGGATCACCAAGAGTCCGCAGCACAAGCAGGAAAAATCTGCCGAATCGAAAGAAGAAGGCGAAAGCGCCAGCGAATCGCAGGGCGCGCTCGATGCCTATACGATCAACCTCAATCATCTCGCCAAGAACGGCAAGATCGATCCGTTGATCGGTCGTGCGCACGAGCTGGAGCGCGTGATCCAAGTGCTGTGCCGCCGTCGCAAGAACAATCCGTTGCTGGTCGGCGAAGCAGGTGTCGGCAAGACGGCCATTGCCGAAGGGCTTGCGCGGCGCCTGAACGAAGGCGACATCCCCGAGTTGCTGCGTGAGTTTCAGGTGTATTCGCTCGACATGGGCGCGCTGCTCGCGGGCACGAAGTACCGCGGCGATTTCGAGCAACGGTTGAAAGCGGTGCTGAAGCAGCTCGCGGAGAATCCGAAGTCCATTCTTTTCATCGACGAGATTCACACGATCATCGGCGCGGGCGCGGCATCGGGCGGAACGCTCGACGCATCCAATTTGCTAAAGCCTGCGTTGTCCACCGGTGCGCTGAAATGCATCGGCGCCACGACGTACGGGGAGTACCGGCAGATCTTCGAAAAAGACCATGCGCTCTCGCGGCGCTTTCAGAAGATCGATGTGCCTGAACCGTCGGTCGCCGAAACGATCGAGATCCTCAAGGGATTGAAGACGCGCTTCGAGCAGCATCATGGCGTCAAGTACGCGCCCGCTGCGCTGACATCGGCGGCGGAGCTTGCCGCGCGCTTCATCAACGACCGCCATCTACCCGACAAGGCGATCGACGTCATCGACGAGGCGGGCGCTGCGCAAAAGATTCTGCCCAAGTCTCGGCAGAAAAAGGTAATCGGCAAAGCGGAAGTCGAAGAGATCGTTGCGAAGATCGCGCGCATTCCGGCCAAGAACGTCAGTTCCGATGACCGTAACGCGCTCCGCACGCTCGACCGCGACCTGAAGAACGTCGTGTTCGGTCAGGACAAGGCGATCGACGCGTTAGTGGCGGCGATACGGATGGCCCGGTCCGGCCTTGGCAATCCCGTCAAACCGATCGGCAACTTTCTGTTTTCGGGTCCCACCGGCGTGGGCAAGACCGAGGTTGCGAAGCAATTGGCCTATTGCCTCGGCTGCGAGCTGATCCGCTTTGACATGTCCGAATATATGGAGCGCCACGCGGTATCGCGGTTGATCGGCGCGCCGCCGGGCTACGTCGGTTTCGATCAGGGCGGGCAGATGACGGAGTCGATCACCAAGCATCCGTACAGCGTCTTGCTGCTCGATGAAATCGAGAAGGCGCATCCCGATATCTTCAACATCCTGCTGCAGGTGATGGACCACGGCACGCTGACCGACAACAACGGTCGCAAGGCGGACTTCCGCAACGTGGTGATCATCATGACGACCAACGCGGGTGCGAGCGAACTTGCCAAGAGCTCGATGGGCTTTACGCACACCAAGCAGCCCGGCGACGAAATGGGCGAGATCAAGCGGATGTTTACGCCTGAGTTTCGCAACCGCCTGGATGCAACGATCTCCTTCGCGCAACTCGACCACGCGATTATCCTGCGCGTCGTCGACAAGTTCCTGCTCGAGCTCGAGGCTCAGTTGCACGAGAAGAAGGTCGAGCCGTCGTTCACGCCGAAGCTCAAGGAATTTCTCGCGCTGAAGGGTTTCGATCCGCAGATGGGCGCTCGGCCGATGGCGCGGTTGATCCAGGACACGATCCGCAAAGCGCTCGCCGACGAGTTGTTGTTCGGGCGGCTCGCCAACGGCGGCAAAGTGACGATCGATTTGGGCGACGACGAAAAGGTCAAGCTCGTGTTCGAGGAAACGCCCGCGGAGGCCGAGCCCGCATAAATGGCCGGAAAAGTGCCCGGAAAACAAACGGCGCCGCGGCGCCGTTTTGTTTATCGCTCTACCGTCCAGCGTAGCCGGTAGAGGCGCGCCTCGCCGAAGTGCTTGGCGAGTTGCATGCTGCCGATGTAATCGCAATGGAAACGATCCTGATTTTCCGCGATGAGCGACGCCGCAAATTCTTCGGTGACGAAGATATGGCGCGGTTGAACGATCGGCTCCAGCCGCGCCGTCCGATTGACGTGCGTCCCGTAGAACGTGAATCTTTCGGTGACCGGGTCGAAGATGCGGAAGAGCGGACCGGTGTGAAGCGCAATCCGGACGCCGGTTTCCGCGGACAGTCCCAATGCAGGCCAGTCGAATTCGGTTAGCGCTTGTTGCAAGCGGACGGCAAATTCGGCGGCATGGCTCGGCAATTCGAAAACAAGGAAGAGACCGTCGCCATGCGTGTTGACATGAACCGGTTGATGCGCGAGCGAGTCGAGAATCCGTTTGGCGCTGCCAAGGAACATTTCTGCGAAATCCGGCGCATAACGTTCGGGCATCTTGGAAAAGCCGCTGATGTCGGCGAACAGCAGACTCTTGAGGCCTCGCCGGCGTAGCGACGGTTCGATCGCCTTGACTGCAACGGTTTCAACATCATTCGTTTGGGCGCGCGGCGTGTCACCGCGCAAAGCTGCGAGGTCGATATTCTCGATTCGGCCTCCTTTGCGCGTCCAGTTTCGGGCGGTCGCTGCGGTGCCGCCGACAAGCGCGAGGGATTCGTCTTCGCGCACCGTCAGCATCAGCGGCGTCGTCGAGAGCTCCGCGGCGCGCAGGAACGCCATGCCCTGGATCAGGTTGGCGGCATGCTCGAACAGCACGTCATCGCCCAGGAAAGCCTCTTCGGTTGCAACGACGACGCGGGTAGCACGGTCGATGACACGCTCGAAACGGCGAGTCCAGGCTTCGCCCGCGAAGCTGACGCTCGTCTCTACGAAGTGCGCACGGGCAAATGGAAGCACGATCTGCGTTTGGGAACCCGCATCCTGCAGCGCCTCGAGAAACAGGATGTCGGCGCCGCACGCCGCTTGTGCGTAGCCGATCGAGGGCCCAAGGCTCGCAATTTTTTCGCGCAACGCGACGGCGACTCGCTGTTCGATATCAGCGGGGAATCGTGGTGACGCGCGGGTAGGATGATCGATCATATGCCCCGAAAATGCGATGACTTGCGGGCCGGGGAGCGCTTCCGCCAATTCACGCGCGGCCATCGATCCGATCATCAGCAGTTGTCGCCGCTTCGATGCGATGTCGCCGAATTTGCCGTCGGCCAACCGACAAGCTTCGACGTAATGCGCGCGGGCCGCATCGAGTTGATCGAGAATCAACAGCGCTTCGCCAGCGCTTGCATGCAGCCAATGATCGCTAGGCACCTCCAATGTGCGTAGCGCCTGCCGCGCAAGCGAGGTCGCGAGGGATGCATCGCCCACGAGCATCGCCATCGTGGCGGCATTGACGGCGGGATACGCATCTCCACGGATGGAATGTGCTCGCCGGTAGCAGACGATTGCGACGCGAGCTAAATCGCGCGCGGACACGCTCGATTTATCGCGCGTCGCGGCGTAGCGCTCTTTAGCGATCCTGCCTG
>DASPYC010000268.1:0-2365 GCA_035636955.1 Casimicrobiaceae bacterium | reverse complement strand
TACGGCTCAGTCTCTTTACGGAAGTAAACGGGCCCGAACCAGGTCTGGCCGCGTTTCGCTTCTCGAAAAGCCGGTTCCTGCGAACGATCCTTTCCGGATGCCGCGACGTCCATGCCGAGGCGGGAAACCGCGATTTGCTCGCGTCCCATTGCGTCGAGTTGCGCGATGTCGGTGACCTCCGGCGCTTGACGCAACAATTTCAGAAATTCGATGCGACGGAGCTCGACGTCGCTCGCATCGAGCTGGGGGAGCGCGGCGTATTTGAGTTGCTGCTCGATCGTGCGAATGTATTGTTCGATGCGCGACGCGGCGGCGAGCGCCTTCTCGTGCTGCAGATCCGCGAGCGCCGACTTGTTCTCTTGATACGTGAAATAGAGGCTTATCGCGCTGGATACGAGCAGTGCGCCGCCGACGAGCGACAGAATCAGCAAAAGGTATTTTCGGAGCAGCCGGCCGCGATAGGCGAGGCGAACCCCGGCGGCGGCTGGAAGCGCGGTCGGCGCATCCACCGGGTTCGCGGCGGTGTTTCGCGGCGTCACTGAATCACCTCGTCAAGGTCGCTACGAATGTCCGCCGTTTCATGGCCGGCCTCTCCCTCTTCCGGCGCCGACTCTAGCAGAGTTAGCGATAGTGCATCGTCCCCGGCAACCAGAGCGCAATCGGTGGGAACGCCATGACGAGCGCCAAGCCGCCGATCAGCAGCACGACGTAGGGCGCGACGCCGATGATGATTTCGCGGATTGGCGCCCGCGTGATCGCCTTGAGCGCGAACAGGTTCATACCGACCGGCGGCGTGATCAAGGCGAGCTCGAGGTTGATCGTCAGCAGGATGCCGTACCAGACCGGGTTGATCTTGAGCGCTGCGAGAACCGGCAACACAACCGGTGTCGTGATCAGGATGATCGATATCGTTTCGAGGAACATGCCGAGCACGAAGATCAGCACCATCACCGCGGTGAGGAAGCCAATCTGCGACACGCCATAACTCAGCACAAGGTCGACCATCTGGTTGGGAATGCGGAGCTTTGTGAGCACGTTGCCGAGCAGCGCCGCGGCGACGAGGATCAGAAACAGCATCGACGTGTTCCGAGCCGCGTCTTGCGCGGAATGCCAGACATCGCGCCAAGTGAACTTGCGATAGACGAGGAACGCGATCACCAGGGCGCCGAGCGCGCCGGCAGCCGCGGCTTCGGTTGCGGTGAATACGCCGAAATACATGCCACCCAACACGAACACCGGCAAGAGCAGCGACCAGAACGAGCGTCGCAGCGCAGCGACGATTTCCGTACGCGTCGCGCGTGGTTCCGGTTTCAGCCGTTTGCTGGCGAACCTTGCCGAGGTCACGCAATAGACGGCGAATATCGCCGCGAGCATCAGACCCGGCACCACGCCTGCCATGAAGAGTGCGCCGATCGACGTGTCGGAAACGACGCCGAACAGAACCATCGGCCCCGACGGCGGAATCAGGATGCCCAGCGTCCCTCCTGCACCGACGACGCCGTAGGCGACGCGCGGAGCGTAACCGTAGCGAATCATGACGGGAATCGCCGCCGACCCGATCGTGAGCGCAGTCGCGACACTCGAGCCCGAGATCGCCGCGAACACCGTGCACGCCGCCACAGTCGCGACGCCCAACCCGCCGGGGAAATGACGCAACAGCGTATGCGCGGCGCCGAACAAGTCATCGACAACCTTGCCGCGAATCATGAAATGCGCCATCAAGGTGAACAGCGGAATCGCGACCAGCAGATACGAATCGAGGTGCCCGAAGACGAGATCGCCGACGCCGCCTAAGCGCCCTTCGACGACGTAGAGCAACGCGACCGAAAACAGCGTCAAGCCGGCAAAGACCGGAACGCCGGTCAGAAGAACGAGGATCAACCCGACGAGGATCAGCGCGAAAATCATCGCCGCATGATCAATCGATGCCGGATGTCAATTTCGTTTCGAGATCCGCTGCAGGTGGACGGACGCCAGGCGTGCAAAGAGCGGCGATCGCGGCGAGCCCGAGCAGCGCGGCGCCGATCGGGATCAGCAGCTGCGGGATCCACAGCGGTAATGCCAAGTAGCCATTTGAGCGAAGGCCCACCATCCGTGAGAATTCGACCGTTCCATAGCCTTCGAAGACAAGCAGAGCAGCCGTGACGGCAACTGCAATCAGGCCTGCCAGCGCAATGACACGGCGACCCCGCGACGACAGCTTTTCGGTGACGATATCGACGCAGATATGTTCACCATCACGCAGCGCAGCGGCCGCGGCGAGCATCACCGAAGCGACAAGCAGATAGCCGACCGCCTCATCCACCCACGCCTGCGGCCGGTTGACGAAATAGCGCATGCCGACCGAATAGACGATCAACGCAAA
>DASPYC010000267.1:0-7834 GCA_035636955.1 Casimicrobiaceae bacterium | reverse complement strand
GGAGCGGTCTTGGCGTCGCCGCGCTGCCCGCGACCGGCGCCGCTCGTGGGGGACGTTCCCGACACCGCGTGCGCCATCAATCGGTCTTCCATTGCTTTTCTCGCTGCGCGCCGGCTTCGGCCACCGCTACCGCCGTCATGTTGACGATGCGCCGCACCGTCGACGATGGGGTCATGATGTGCACCGCCTTGGCAGCACCGAGCAGAATGCCGCCGACGGTGATGCCCCCGCCTGCCGTTACGCGCAATGCGTTGTAAGTAATGTTGGCGGCGTCGACGTTCGGCATGATCAGCAGGTTCGCGTCTGCGGTGAGGCGAGACTCCGGAAACTCGTTGTCGCGGATCGTGCTGTCGAGCGCCGAATCGGCGCGCATCTCGCCTTCGATCGAGAGTCCCGGCGCGCGATCGAGGATGATCGCGAGCGCATCGCGCATTTTCTGGGCCGAGGGCGCGTCGGAGCTGCCGAAGCTCGAATGCGACACCAGCGCGACGCTCGGCTTGACGCCGAAGCGCTTCAGCTCTTCCGCCGCGAGCAGCGTCATCTCGGCGATCTCGAGCGAATTCGGATCGCGGTTGACGTGCGTGTCGCAGATGAACAATTGGCGGCCCGGGAGAATCAACATCTGCATCGCGGCAAACGTACGCGCGCCGTCGCGCAGCCCGATAACGGTCCGCACGTAACGCAAGTGGTCGGCGTAATCCCCATGCGTGCCGCATAGCATCGCGTCGGCGTCGCCGCGACGCACGAGCATCGCGGCGATCAGCGTCGGCCGGCTGCGGATCTCTTCCTGCGCTTGCGCTTTCGACACGCCTTTGCGCCGCGCCAGCTGGTAATAATCGAGCCAGGTCTCGCGATAGCGCGGATCGTCGAGAATGTTGACGACTTCGCAGTTGTCGCCGAGCTTTAACCGCAACCCGAGCTTGGCGATGCGCGCCGCGACGATGTCGGCGCGACCGACGAATACCGGACGCACGATGCCTTCGTCGAGCGCGGCCTGCGCAGCGCGCAGAACGCGCTCGTCTTCGCCTTCCGCGTACACCACACGTTTCGGCGCACGTTTCGCCGCAGCGAACACGGGCTCCATCGTGGTTCCCGATTGATAGACGAACCGGCCGAGCTGGTCGCGATAGGCTTGGAAGTCCTGGATCGGACGACTGGCGACGCCGCTTTCCATCGCCGCTTTCGCGACCGCAGGCGCGATGTCGGTGATGAGCCGCGGATCGAACGCGCGCGGAATGAGGTAGTCGGGGCCGAACGCCGGCGTCGGTTCGCCATACGCCTGCGCGACGAGCTCCGAAGGCTCCGCCTGCGCGAGAGCGGCCAGCGCGCGCACGGCAGCGAGCTTCATCTCTTCATTGATCGTGCTCGCGCCGCAGTCGAGCGCGCCGCGAAAGATGAAGGGAAAGCACAGCGAATTGTTGACCTGGTTCGGATAGTCGGAGCGGCCGGTTCCGATCAGGCAATCGGGCCGCGCTTCTTTTGCGATCTCCGGCCGAATCTCCGGCTCGGGATTCGCCATCGCGAGAATGATCGGCTTGTCCGCCATCTTCGCGACCATCTTGGCGGTCAGCACGCCGCCCGCGGACAATCCGAGGAATACGTCGGCGCCGTCGATGATCTCGTCGAGCGTGCGCGCCTTCGTTTCCTGCGCGTAGCGCGCCTTGTCCGGATCCATCGCCTCGACGCGTCCCTTGTAGACGACGCCCTTGCTGTCGGTCACCCAGATGTTCCCCGGGGGCAAGCCGAGACTCACTTGAAGGTTGAGACATGCGAGCGCAGCCGCGCCGGCGCCTGAGCAGACGAGCTTCACGCGGCTGATGTCTTTGCCGACGATCTGGAGCGCGTTCAGAAATGCCGCTGCCGCAACGATTGCGGTGCCGTGCTGATCGTCGTGAAAAACCGGGATTTTCATCCGCTCGCGCAGCTTGCGCTCGATATAGAAGCATTCCGGCGCCTTGATGTCTTCGAGATTGATGCCGCCGAACGTCGGCTCGAGCGCCGCGACGACGTCGACGATCTTGTCCGGGTCGGACTCGCCGATCTCGATGTCGAACACGTCGATGCCGGCAAATTTCTTGAACAGGCAGCCCTTGCCCTCCATCACCGGCTTGCCCGCGAGCGCGCCGATGTTGCCCAAGCCCAGAACCGCGCTGCCGTTCGTGATGACCGCGACGAGGTTGCCGCGCGACGTATAGCGCGCTGCGTCGAGCGGATTGTCGTGGATCGCCGTGCACGCGTACGCGACGCCCGGCGAGTACGCGAGTGAAAGATCGCGCTGGTTCGCGAGCGCCTTCGTCGGCGCAATCGAGATCTTTCCCGGCGTCGGAAACTCGTGGTATTGCAGCGCGTCGACGCGCAGTTGCTCTTCGGACATGCTGGCCTCCTCTATTTCTTCTTCGCGGGCGGCAGATCGGTGCAGACGCCCTCGAACACTTCGGCCGCCATCCCCACGCTTTCGCTGAGAGTCGGATGCGGGTGAATTGTCTTGCCGATGTCGGCGGGATCGCACCCCATCTCGACCGCGAGACACACTTCGCCGATCAGATCACCGGCATGCGTGCCGACGATGCCGCCGCCGATGCAGCGATGCGTCGTCTCGTCGAACAAGAGCTTCGTGAAGCCCTCGTCGCGGCCATTCGCGATCGCGCGCCCGGATGCGGCCCACGGGAACATCGCTTTGCCGTACTTGATGCCCTGCGCCTTGCATTGCTCTTCGGTCAATCCCGCCCAAGCAACTTCCGGATCGGTGTACGCGACCGATGGAATCTGCCGCGCATCGAAGTGTGCGTTTTGTCCAGCGGCGGCCTCTGCGGCGACGTGCGCCTCGTGCACGGCCTTGTGCGCGAGCATCGGCTGGCCAACGATGTCGCCGATCGCGTAGATGTGACCGACGTTCGTGCGCATCTGCTTGTCGACGGGAACGAAGCCGCGCTCGGTGACCGACACGCCGGCCTTGTCCGCATCGATCGCCTTGCCGTTCGCGCTGCGGCCGACTGCGACGAGCACGACGTCGTAGACCTGCGGCTCAGAGGGCGCCTTCGCCCCTTCGAAGCCGACCTTGATCCCTGCCGCGGTCGCCTCGGCCGAAACGGTCTTCGTCTTGAGCATCACGTTGTCGAAGCGCGGCGCATTCTTCTTCTCCCACACTTTGACGAGGTCGCGATCCGCGCCGGCCATCACGGCGTCGAGCATCTCCACGACGTCGATGCGCGTGCCGAGCGTCGAATACACAGTCGCCATCTCGAGCCCGATGATGCCGCCGCCGATCACGAGCATGCGTTTTGGAATCGACTTCAACTCGAGCGCGCCCGTCGAATCGACAACGCGCGGATCGTCGGGAATGAAAGGCAGCTTCACCGCCTGGCTGCCCGCGGCGATGATCGCCTTCTGAAAGCGGATCGTTTTCTTCTCGCCGTTCTTGTCCTGACCGTTGCCCGTGGTCAGCTCGACCTGCAAGTGATACGGATCGAGAAAGCGGCCCACGCCTCGCACGATGTCAACCTTGCGTGCCTTGGCCATCCCCGCGAGACCGCCGGTCAGCTTCTTCACCACGCCGTCCTTGAAGCCGCGCAGCTTGTCGATGTCGATCTGCGGCTTGCTGAAAGTGATGCCGTGCGCGCCCATCGAGGTCGCTTCGTCGACCACCGCTGCGGTATGCAAAAGCGCCTTCGACGGAATGCAGCCGACGTTGAGGCATACGCCGCCGAGCGTAGCGTAGCGTTCGACCAACACGGTTTTCATGCCGAGATCGGCCGAGCGGAAAGCCGCCGAATAACCGCCGGGGCCCGCGCCAAGCACGACCATTTCGCATTCGATGTCGACGCCGCCCGCGTACGAAGCGGCCGAAGGCGCGGCAATCGGCGCCGCGGGCGCTTTGGCCGGAGTCGGCGCAGGTGCGGCAGCCGCGACGCCCGTCGACAATGTCAGGATCAGAGTCCCTTCCGAAACCTTGTCGCCTACCTTGACCTTCAGCTCCGCAATCGTGCCGCCGACCGGCGACGGCACGTCCATCGTCGCTTTGTCGGACTCGAGCGTGATCAGTGGATCTTCGGGCTTCACCGTGTCGCCGCTCTTCACATGCACGTCGATCACCGGCACGTCCTTGAAGTCGCCGATGTCGGGGACGCGCACGTCGAGCGTCTCGTAAGCGCCCGACGTGCCGTAGTCCGCTGCCGGTGCACCCGTTGCGGTCGTATGTCCGCTTTCCTTGACTTTTTCCGGCGGCGCAACACCGGCGGGCGCAACGTCCGCTTCGATGTCGATCAAATGCGAGCCTTGCGAGACCTTGTCGCCGACTTTGACGGCGATCGATTTCACGACGCCGTCGGCCGGCGACGGCACGTCCATCGTCGCCTTGTCGGATTCGAGCGTGACGAGCGGCGTCTCAGTCTTGATCGCGTCGCCGACCTTGATCAGCACCTCGATGACCGGAACGTCCTTGAAATCGCCGATGTCGGGAACTTCGACTTTGACGAGCGTCGCCATGATGTCCTCGTTTTCGTTCCCTAGACCAGCACGCGCCGCATGTCGGCGAGCAGGTACGCGAAGTGGCTGTTGAAGCGCGCCGCGGACGCGCCGTCGATGACGCGGTGGTCCCACGACAGCGACAGCGGCAGCATGAAGCGCCACGCCGACGTCTTGCCGTCGGTCGACACCTGTTTCCAGAACGAGCGGCACACGCCCATGATCGCCACTTCGGGCGCATTGATGATCGGCGTGAAGTAGATGCCGCCGATGCCGCCCAGGCTCGAGATCGTGAAGCAACCACCCTGCATCTGGTCCGGCTTCAGCTTGCCGTCGCGCGCGAGCTTCGCGAGATCGCCCATTTCCTTCGCGATGTCGACGAAGCCCTTTTTATCCGCATCGCGGATCACCGGCACGACCAATCCTTGCGGCGTGTCGGCGGCGAAGCCGATGTGGTAATACTTTTTGAGAACGAGGCTCTCGCCGTCGGGTGTGGAAACCAACGATGCATTGAACTCGGGAAATTTCTTGAGCGTCGCGACGGCCGCCTTGATCATGAACGCCAGCATCGAGACGCGCACGCCGCTCTTCTCGATCTCCTTGTTGAGCTGTACGCGAAATTGCTCGAGCTCGGTGATGTCGGCGTCGTCATGATTGGTGACGTGCGGGATCATCACCCAGTTGCGATGCAGGTTCGCGCCACTGATCTTCTTGATTCGCGAGAGCGGCTTTGTTTCGACCGGACCGAATTTCGCGAAGTCGACTTTCGGCCACGGCAACAACTCGACGCCGCCCACACCGGCGCCTGCGGCCGCGGGTGCCGGCGCTTTCGCAGCGGGCGGCGCGCCTTTCGCAAACGCCTCAACATCCTGCTTAAGGATCCGGCCCTTGTTCCCCGTGCCTTTCACCTTGCCGAGATCGACGCCGAGCTCGCGCGCATGCTTGCGCACACCCGGCCCCGCATAGGCGAGCGCGAAAGCGACTTCGTCGATGCCTCCGGTCGTTGCTGCGCCAGGTCCTGGCGCAGGTTGTGATGCGGGAGGCGGGGATCGTGGCGCAGCCGCAGCAGTCACCGCTTCAATCGCCGCCGGATCGCCCGTCGACGTGCCGGTCGCGACCGTCAGAATCACCGTGCCTTCGGAGACTTTGTCGCCGACCTTCACCGCGAGCTTTTGCACGGTGCCGCCGAGCGGCGCCGGAACGTCCATCGTCGCTTTGTCGGACTCGAGGGTGATCAGCGGATCCTCGGCTTTCACCGTGTCGCCCGCCTTGACCATGATCTCGATCACCGGCACGTCCTTGAAGTCGCCGATGTCGGGCACGCGCACTTCGGCGATGCCTGCAGGTGCCTGCGTCGCCGCAGGCGGCGGCGATACGCTGGTTTTCGCCGGCGCCCCGGCCGCTTGTTGCGCACGCGCGGCACCGCCGTCGAGCAACAGGATCGGTGTGCCTTCGCTCACCTTGTCGCCGACTTTGACCTTCACTTCCTTCACCGTGCCGGCGGCGGGTGCCGGCACGTCCATCGTCGCCTTGTCGGATTCGAGCGTGACGAGCGCATCCTCAGGCTTCACTTGGTCGCCCACCTTCACCATCACCTCGATCACCGGCACGTCCTTGAAGTCGCCGATGTCGGGTACCTTGATTTCGGTCACTGCCATGTCGCCCCCTCGTATCGCTGCGGCGCCCCGCTCACACCGTCCATGGATCGGGCCGCTCGGTATCGAGGCCGTATTTCGCAATCGCGGCTTCGACGACATCGCGCTTGATTTCGCCGTCGTCGGCGAGCGCCTTCAGCGCCGCAACCGTCACGTAGTGACGATCGACCTCGAAAAAGCGGCGGAGCTTCACGCGGTAATCGCTGCGGCCGAAGCCGTCGGTGCCGAGCGTCACGTAACGGCGATCGATGTGCTGGCGTATTTGATCGGCGTAGTTGCGCATGTAATCGGTGGACACGATCACGGGCCCCCCGCGACCTTCGAGCATCGTTTCGACATAGCTTTTGCGCGGAGGCTTTCCCGGATGCAGCCGGTTCCATCGCTCGACGCTCATGCCGTCGCGGCGAAGCTCGTTGAAGCTCGTGACGCTCCAGATGTCCGCGTTCACCTTCCAGTCGTCACGCAGAAGGTCCGCGGCGGCGATAACCTCGCGCAAGATCGTTCCGCTGCCCATCAGCTGCACGCGCGGCGTTTGCGTGGACTTGGCGGCTGATTTGGCAGCCGTGCCGCCGTCTTTCAGCAGGTACATCCCCTTGATGATTCCCTGCTCCGCGCCCGAGGGCATTGCGGGGTGCGGGTAATTCTCGTTCATCAGCGTGATGTAGTAGTAGACGTCCTGCTGCTCCTCGTACATCCGCCGGATGCCTTCGCGAACGATGACGATGACTTCGTACGCGAACGTAGGGTCGTACGAGATGCAGTTCGGAATGGTCGACGCGAGGATGTGGCTGTGACCGTCCTCGTGCTGCAGGCCTTCGCCGTTCAGCGTTGTGCGCCCCGCAGTGCCTCCCAGCAGGAAGCCGCGGCAGCGCATGTCGCCGGCCGCCCACATCAGGTCGCCGCACCGCTGGAAGCCGAACATCGAGTAGTAGATGTAGAACGGAATCATCGGCACGTTGTTGGTGGAATACGAAGTCGCCGCCGCCATCCACGAGCTCATCGCGCCCGCTTCGTTGATGCCTTCCTGCAGCACCTGTCCCGCCTTGTCCTCGCGGTAGTACATGAGCTGCTCCGCATCCTGCGGCTTGTACAACTGGCCGACCGACGAGTAGATGCCGAGCTGGCGGAACATGCCTTCCATTCCGAACGTGCGCGATTCATCGGGCACGATCGGCACGATGTGCTTGCCGATCGTCTTGTCGCGCACGAGCGTTCCAAGCATCTGCACGAACGCCATCGTCGTCGAGATCTCGCGCTCGCCCGAGCTTTGCAGCAGGCGGTCGAACGTCGACAGCGGCGGCGCCGCTAAAGCTTGGGACTTCTGCCGGCGGACCGGCAGGTAGCCGCCGAGCGCCGCGCGACGCTCCTTCAGGTATTTCATCTCTGCGCTGTCATCGTCGAAGCGCACGAACTCCATCGCCTCGAATTGCTTTGCGGTGATCGGAATCTGGAAGCGCTCGCGGAACTGCTTGAGCGCATCCTGCGTCATCTTCTTCGCCTGATGACTGATCATCTGGCCTTCGCCGGACTCGCCCATGCCGTAGCCCTTCACCGTCTTGGCGAGGATCACCGTCGGCTGATCCTTGTGCTTCACCGCGGCCGCGTATGCGGCGTACACCTTGAACGGATCGTGGCCGCCGCGATTGAGCTTCCACACCTCCTCGTCGGAAAGATCGGCGATCAGCGCCCTCAACTCGGGCGTGTTGAAGAAATGC
>DASPYC010000266.1:0-5687 GCA_035636955.1 Casimicrobiaceae bacterium | reverse complement strand
CAAATGTCGCGATCGAGATCGACTAAGACGTTGTTCGTGCGTGCGAGCGCGTCGCAATACTCGGCGATCCAGTCGTGCGGCTCGATCTGCGTCGTATACGGATTGAACTCGAGCCCGAGTGACATGACGACCTTTGCTGCGAATCGCTCCCAATCGACGGCGGGATACGCAAGGACGTGCGCGTTGTAATTGCCGACCGCGCCGTTCATCTTGCCCTTGATCGCGATTTTCGCGAATGCCGCGACCTGTCGGTCCAGGCGCGCGACGACGTTGGCGATCTCCTTGCCGAGCGTCGTCGGCGTCGCCGGCTGCCCGTGCGTGCGACCAAGCATCGGCGCGTCGGCATGCGCATGCGCGAAGGCTCGAAGATCGCCGACAATATCGTGCAACAGCGGCAGCAAAACGTCGCGCCGCGCCTCGACGAGCGCAAGTCCGTGCGCCAGGTTGTTGATGTCCTCCGACGTGCACGCGAAATGAATGAATTCGCTGATGCGCGCGACTTCCGCAACGCCGGCCAAGCGTTCCTTGAGCCAGTATTCGACAGCCTTGACGTCGTGGTTGGTCGTGCGTTCGATCGCCTTGATGCGGGCGGCGTCATCGAGCGAAAAGCGCTCGGTCGCGGCGGCGATCGCCGCACGCGTCGCATCGGAAAACGGCGGGACTTCCTCGATCGCAGGTTCGGCCGCAAGCGCCGACAGCCACGCCATCTCGATACGTACGCGATGCCGAATCAGCCCGAATTCGCTGAATGCGCCGCGCAGCGCCGACACCTTTCCCGCGTACCGTCCGTCGAGCGGCGACAACGCCGTGAGCGCAGCGCGTTCGTTGGCTGTCGCGTCTTCCACGCAATCGATGTTAGCACGCGGCTGGAGGCTCTTTCCTGCGGCTTCGCGCGTAAAAAACCCCGGCCGAATCGACCGGGGCTCGAAGCGGAACGGACGTCAGTCAGTCGGCGCGCCCGTACACGTGCTTTTCATCCAACACAATGCTGGATCCCCCCGTGTCCTTTAAGAAAAGGAAACCGATGACCACCGTCATCAGCGCGACGATGATCGGATACCAGAGGCCGTAATAGATATCGCCTGTCTTGGCGACAAGCGCGGTTGCCAACAGAGGCAGCATGCCGCCGAACCAGCCGTTGCCGATGTGATACGGCAGCGACATCGACGTGTAGCGGATTCGGGTCGGGAACAGCTCGACCAGAAATGCCGCGATCGGTCCGTACACCATCGTGACGTAGATCACCATGATGAAAAGGATCAGCAGCGTCATGCCCCAGTTGATCGCGTTCTTGTCGGCCGCCTTCGGATACTTCAGGTCGGCGAGCGCCTTGTTGTACGCGTCGGGGTTGAATCCCTTAAGCTCGGTGGGGCCGATCTTCGTGACGACGGTGTCAGCTGAGTCGGCCGGCAGGTCGGTAGACGAGAACGACAGCCCGGCCTTGGTTAAGAAATCCTTCGTCTTGTCGCAGTCGGTGAACTTCGACCAAGGGCCGACGAAGATGTGGAAGTTGCAATCCTTCGCCGCCACCGAGATCACATTCGCTTTCTGAAACGATTCCAGCGCCGGATTGACGTAGTGCGTGAGACCCTGAAACAGCGGAAAGTAGGTCAGTGCCGCGATCAAGCATCCGACCAGAATGATTTTCAGCCGCCCAATCTTGTCGGACAGCCAGCCGAAGACGATGAAGAACGGCGTGCCCAGCACCAGCGAAGTCCCGATCAGCGTATAGGCCGTTAATCCATCTACCTTGAGTGTAATCAGCAGGAAGAATAGCGCGTAGAACTGTCCGGTGTACCAGACCACGCCCTGCCCTGCCGTCGCGCCGAGCAGCGCGAGGAGCACGTACTTGTTGTTCGGGTACCTGAGAAAACTGTCGGTCAGCGGCGCCTTCGATCCCTTGCCTTCCGCCTTCATCCGCTGGAACACAGGCGATTCGTTCAACTTCAAGCGAATGTAGATCGAGAAGATCAACAGGACCAGCGACACGAGGAACGGCAGGCGCCAGCCCCAGTCGGAGAACTGCGCTGGCGTGAGCCAGCCGGTGAAACGACAAAGCGCGATGATGATCAGCGCGAGGAACAGTCCCAACGTCGCCGTCGTCTGGATCCACGACGTGTCATAGCCGCGTTTACCTTCCGTGGCATGCTCCGCGACGTAGGTCGCCGCGCCACCATATTCACCGCCAAGCGCCAGACCCTGTAGAAGTCGCAGCGACACGAGCAAAACCGGCGCAGCCCATCCGATTGTCTGGAAGGTTGGCAAGAGACCGACCGCGAACGTCGAGAAACCCATTACGACGATCGTCACCAGGAACGTGTACTTGCGACCTACGAGATCGCCGACGCGGCCGAAAACCAGCGCACCGAACGGCCGAACCAGGAAGCCCGCCGCATAAGTTGCGAATGCCGAAAGCAGCGCGGCCGTCGCGTTTCCGGTTGGAAAAAACACCGCCGCGAAAAATGGCGCAAGAACCGCGTATAAGTAGAAGTCGTACCACTCAAATACGGTGCCGAGCGACGACGCGAAAATAACCTTCTTTTCTTCTTTCGAGAAATCCTGGGTGTGACCTGGGGCCCGCGGTGCGATTGTGGCCATCGAACGCCTCCTCAAAAATTTATCGTCGGGTGCTGGCTGTGGCTGGATTTGGACCGGCTTTGTCGAAATCGCAAATCCGGGGGAGTATAAGCCGGTTCGCCCAAGAGCGACAATTCAACCTTAGTCGCACTTCAACGCGGCGGCGCACAATTTGCGACAGCCTGGCTGATGACCAAAACGCGGTCGCTGTGGGAAGCGCGGAACGCGTAGTCCCGATTCGAGCGCCATGAACGGCGAGATCGTCCAACCAGAAATTCAGGCCATTTCCAACAATTCGCCAGTACGATCGATCAAGACGCTGGCGTCCGGTGGCGGGAGCTTCTTCATGAGCGATCGCCCATAATCCGGAAGCAATGTCTTCAGGTCGGCGCGCGTCGCGCAACGTTCGAGCCGCAAAGTGAATAGGAAGGCCCGTATCCCGAGAGCGTCGACGATGGTGTCATTCATGAATGCCTTCGCGATGCGAAAGCGCCCAACTTCGTCGATCACGCCAATGCTGACGGCTTGCTCGTCGTTCGCCGCGACCGCCGTTCCCGCTCCGAACTCGACAACATAACCGTCGGCGATGAGCTGCGCGAGCTGCTCATACGTCGCGCCGATCTGGTTCGCCTGCTGCTCGATTTGTTCGGCCGACTTGGCGGGATCGATCAAGAACAAGAGCGTGCGCACCTTGCCGCGCAAATTCCTGCGGCCGTCGACGATCTCGCTATGCCCTTTTTCGGTTCTGGCAAGGCGTCGGGTCATCTTTGCGTCCAGATTGCACCTTCATTCGACGTTAGTCGTAGTCTTTACGCAATAATCGCGCCAGAAGCGCCCACTCAACGCTCACAACGCCTGCTTCAGTTGCTCCAATATCGCAGGGTTTTCCAGCGTCGAAACGTCCTGCGTAATTTCTTCGCCCTTCGCGATCGAGCGTAGCAGCCGTCGCATGATCTTGCCCGAGCGCGTCTTGGGCAAATTGTCGCCGAAGCGAATGTCCTTGGGCTTCGCAATTGGACCAATTTCCTTGCCGACCCAGTCGCGCAATTGCTTGGCTACGTTTTCAGCATCGGCGCCCGACGGCCGCGCCTGTTTCAACACGACGAAAGCGCAGACGGCCTCACCGGTCATGTCGTCGGGACGACCCACGACCGCCGCTTCAGCGACCATCGGATTGGCGACGAGCGCTGATTCGATCTCCATCGTTCCCAATCGATGGCCCGAAACGTTCAGCACGTCGTCGATGCGGCCCATGATCGTGAAATAACCGGTCTCCTTGTCGCGCACCGAGCCGTCGCCGGCGAGATAAAGCTTGCCGCCAAGCTCTTCGGGGTAATACGACTTCTGGTAGCGCTCGGGATCGCCCCAGATCGTCCGGATCATTGCCGGCCAGGGCTTTTTGATGACGAGAATGCCGCCGTGGCCGTTCGGCACCTCGTGACCGGTTTCATCGACGATGGCCGCCATGATTCCAGGCAAAGGAAGCGTGCAGGAGCCGGGTACCGTCGTCGTCACGCCCGGCAGCGGCGAAATCAAATGTCCGCCCGTTTCCGTCTGCCACCAGGTGTCGACGATCGGGCAACGGCCACGGCCGACGTTCGTGTGATACCACATCCATGCTTCAGGATTGATCGGCTCGCCGACGGTGCCGAGCAAACGCAAGCTCGAAAGGTCGTAGTTCTTGGGCGCAGCGGCCGGATTCGCTTCGGACGCCTTGATCAGCGAACGGATTGCGGTCGGCGCCGTGTAGAACACGTTCACCTTGTGATCCTGGATGACTTTCCAGAATCGTCCCGCGTCCGGATAAGTCGGCAGGCCTTCGAACACGACTTCGGTCGCGCCGACGGCAAGCGGACCGTAAGCGATATACGTATGGCCCGTGACCCAGCCGATGTCCGCCGTACACCAGAAGAGATCGGTCGGCTTGACATCGAACACCCAGCGCATCGTCAGCATCGCCCACAACAGATAGCCGCCGGAGCTGTGCTGAACGCCCTTCGGCTTGCCGGTCGATCCTGACGTGTAAAGGATGAACAGCGGATGCTCGGCGCTCACCCATTCGGGCTCGCATGTGTCGGGCTGTTTGGCGACGATCTCGTGCATCCACAAATCGCGGGGCGCTGAGAACGCCACGTTGCCGCCCGTTCGCCGGTAGACGATGACGTGGCGAATCGCATCGCACCCGCCCATGGCCAACGCCTCGTCGACGATCGCCTTGAGTGGAAGATGCTTGCCGCCGCGCGCCTGTTCGTCAGCCGTGATCACCGCGACCGCGCCGGCATCGATGATCCGCTCTTGCAGCGACTTAGCGGAAAAACCACCGAACACAACCGAATGCGTTGCACCGATCCGCGCGCACGCCTGCATGGCGATAACACCCTCGATCGACATCGGCATGTAAACGACGACGCGATCGCCTTTTTTGATGCCAAGCGACTTGAGCGCGTTCGCAAAGCGGCAGACGCGGTGATAGAGCTCCTGATACGTGACTTTGGTCGCTTTGCCGTCGTCGGACTCGAATACGATCGCGACCTTGTTGGCGTTGCCGTTCTGCAGGTTGCGCTCGAGGCAGTTGTACGAGACGTTGAGCGTTCCGTCCTCGAACCATTTGTAGAACGGCGCATTCGATTCGTCGAGACCCTTCGTGAAGGGTTTCTGCCACAACAATGTCTCGCGCGCGAGCCCGGCCCAGAAGCCGTTGTAGTCGGCGGCTGCAGCGGCATTCAACCGGTCGAGGTCGGCTTTCTTGACGTTCGCTTGAGAGACGAAATCGGCGGGCGGCGGAAAGACCCGCAGTTCCCGCATCACGGATTCGATCTGAGCCATGCTTAGGGCCTCCTCCCACCAATAATACAAGACGTGGAAACGGGACGCTGTCAGCGCAATGCTAGAATTTTGCGCTGCGTCAAGTCGGCACGGCATTCATCAATATGGCGAAGATCCATCAGCAGGACCTGATCACGAGCATTGCTGACGCGCTTCAGTACATCTCCTATTACCATCCGCAGGACTACATCACGGCCCTCGCTGAAGCGTACCAAGCCGAGCAGTCGCCGGCGGCTAAAGACGCGATCGCGCAAATCCTCACCAATTCGCGGCTGTGTGCGGAA
>DASPYC010000265.1:0-4385 GCA_035636955.1 Casimicrobiaceae bacterium | reverse complement strand
CACGCTGGACGAGCTCCAAAACGACATCACCGCCGGGTTGGATGGAAAAAGCATGCCCGCATCGTTTGAGCCGACGATCGATTACGTCGTCACCAAAGTGCCGCGCTTCGCGTTCGAGAAATTCAAGCAGGCCGACGACCGTTTGACGACGCAAATGAAATCCGTCGGTGAAGTGATGGCGATCGGGCGAACGTTCCAGGAATCGCTGCAGAAGGCGCTGCGTGGACTCGAGACCGGTGTCGACGGGTTCAATCTGAAGACCGTCGATCCTGAAACGATTGCGGACGAGCTCGCCTATCCGCGGGCCGAACGGCTGTGGTACGTCGCCGATGCGCTGGCGATCGGCATGTCGATCGAAGAAGCGCACGCCCACACGAAAATCGACCCGTGGTTTCTCGCGCAGATCAAAGAGATCGTCGACCTCGAGCTCGCAGTCGAAAAGCGCACGCTCGATTCGCTCCATCCCGACGACCTCCGCGAGCTCAAGCGCAAAGGGTTTTCCGACCGGCGCCTCGCCCATCTGCTGAAGACAACCGAAACCGAGATCCGCGCGCGACGTCATGCGCTGAACCTGCGGCCGGTGTTCAAGCGCGTCGACACGTGCGCCGCCGAATTCGCGACAAAGACTGCGTACATGTATTCGACGTACGAAGATGAGTGCGAGGCAGCGCCTACCGACCGCAAGAAGATCATCGTGCTAGGCGGCGGCCCCAATCGAATCGGCCAGGGAATCGAGTTCGACTATTGCTGCGTCCATGCGGCGATGGCGCTCCGCGAAGACGGCTACGAAACAATCATGATCAATTGCAATCCGGAGACCGTCTCGACCGACTACGACACGTCCGATCGCCTGTACTTCGAGCCTTTGACGCTCGAGGACGTGCTCGAGATCGTGCATATCGAAAAACCATTGGGCGTTATCGTGCAATTCGGCGGCCAGACGCCGTTGAAGCTCGCCCGCGATCTCGAGAAGTACGGCGTGCCGATCATCGGCACGTCGCCGGACATGATCGACATGGCGGAGGACCGCGAGCGCTTTCAGCAGCTGTTGCAGCGCCTAGAATTGTTGCAGCCGCCCAACCGCACGGCGCGCACCGAAGAGGCTGCGATCAAGGCCGCCGAGGAGATCGGCTATCCACTCGTCGTGCGTCCGTCATACGTCTTGGGCGGTCGCGCGATGGAAATCGTGCACGAGCCACGCGACCTCGAGCGGTACATGCGCGAGGCGGTCAAGGTGTCGAACGATTCGCCGGTGCTGCTCGACCGTTTCTTGAACGACGCCATTGAAGTTGACGTCGATGCCGTTTGCGACGGCAAAGACGTCGTGATCGGCGGCATCATGGAGCACATCGAGCAGGCCGGCGTCCACTCGGGCGATTCGGCCTGCTCGTTGCCGCCGTTCTCGCTGTCGCAGGCGTTGCAGGACGAGCTTCGCCGGCAAACCGTCGCGATGGCACGCGCATTGAACGTCGTCGGACTGATGAATGTCCAATTCGCGATTCAGTTTGAAGACAGCCGAGCCAGCGTCTACGTGCTCGAAGTGAATCCGCGCGCGTCGCGCACCGTGCCTTACGTTTCGAAAGCAACGGGGCGTCCGCTTGCGAAGATCGCTGCGCGCTGCATGGTGGGGCAAACGCTGCACGCACAGGGGATTACGAGCGAGATCGTTCCACCGTATTATTCGGTGAAGGAGGCCGTTTTTCCGTTCATCAAATTTCCCGGCGTCGATACGATCCTCGGGCCGGAAATGAAGTCGACCGGCGAAGTGATGGGCGTCGGCGAGACGTTCGGCGAAGCGTTCATCAAGAGCCAGCTCGCCGCCGGCGTCAAGCTGCCGGACAGTGGACGCGTGTTCGTCAGCGTCAGGAACGCCGACAAATCGCGCGCGATCGAGATCGCGCGTTCGTTCGTCGCTCTTGGCTATCAGATCGTCGCGACGCGCGGGACGGCGGCGGCGCTTGCTGCCGCGGGTGTGCCGGTGACGCCAGTCAACAAGGTCGCGGAAGGCCGGCCGCACATCGTCGACATGATGAAGAATGACGAAATCGCACTCGTAGTCAATACCGTCGAGGAGAAGCGTGCGGCGATTCACGACAGCTACGTGATTCGTCGCGCTGCACTGAACGATCAGATTCCGACCTATACGACCCTCGCGGGCGCGCGTGCCGCTGCCGTCGGCTTGTCCGGCATGCGCGGGCTCGTTCCCTATGCGATCCAAACGTTGCATCAACGATTGCACTAAAGCGACCGACATGGCCCGAATTCCGATGACGATCGAAGGCGCCGAGCGCCTGAAAACCGAGCTGCAGCGGCTGAAATCGGTCGAGCGCCCCCAGGTGATTCACGCGATCGCCGAAGCGCGCTCGCACGGCGACATTTCAGAGAATGCCGACTACGATGCCGCGAAGGAGCGGCAAGGCTTCATCGAGGCGCGCATCCGCGATATCGAGCACAAGCTCGCGAATGCGCACGTCATCGATCCCCTCTCAGTCCACGGCGAGGGCCGGGTTGTCTTCGGCGCGACGGTTGAGCTGGAAGACAGCGACGCCGGCGAGCGAGTGAGCTACCAGATCGTCGGCGACGACGAAGCCGACATCAAGCAGGGGAAGATCTCGGTCAGTTCGCCGATCGCGCGTGCGCTGATCGGCAAATCAGAGGGCGATATCGCCGAGGTCGACGCGCCGGGCGGCACACGCGTCTACGAGATTCTCGGCGTCCGCTACGCCTAAACGCGCATCAACGTTGTCCCGCTGCGACGCGACTGCCTCGGCGACCAAGCCACCATCCGACGGCCAAGCCGATCAATAAGGTGGCGAGGGCTGCGATGATGCCGTCGCGGATCAGCGTCCGCTGCACTTTGGTCAACACCGGATTGTCGAGGTGATTGGTGCCGAAGTGGATGGCGCGGAGACGCCACTTGTCGTCGTCGCTGCGGACCATCACGGCGGTCCACCGAGTGACGAAGTCGAATATGTCGCCGTCCTTCGCTTCGTAGTGCTCCAGTGCCTTGCCGCGCACAAGTCCCCAGCTCTTGTCCGGCGAAAGCTCAGTCAGACTGTCGGCGTCGAGTTTCATCTCCATTGACCGCATGTACCCGCTCGGCCCGAACCACGTCTGAAAATACTTCGACACGTCGGCACGGCCGGACATCACTTCCTGCGTGACGCTGGTGGCTTCGATGTTCTCGCTCAAGTAAGGCAGCATCTTGTCGTACTGGCCGCTGTTGATCGACGCCACCACCTCGTGCAACACGCCGCGCAGCGCCTCGTGGATCGCATGATCGGGCTCTTCGGCCCATAGGGGCGACGAGCTGCATAACGCCGTCAGCAAGCAAAGGGCAGCGAAAATGTTTCGCGTAGTCTTCAATGCGCGCGCCGGCGCCTGCGCGCCTGATCGCTGCCGCGCTGGTGGTCGACTCCGGAATCGGCTCCGTCGCGCCGGCGTCGAGATGGTGCGCGTGGGGTACCCGCCGGCGGAGCGATGCGCGAGCGCGACGATTTTTCGTCGCGACTGTCGGGCGACTTGACCGGTTGCCGGCGGACGACTCGCGTGCGTCTCGGCCTATCTTCAGCGCGTACCTCGCGATGCAGGTCGGGATTGTGACGCCAGACGATCAGCAATTTGCCGAGATGCTGGACTGGCGCGCATTCCAGCTCGCCGCAGATTTTTGCAAGCAGCAGGTCGCGCTCGCTCCGCACATCGCTGAACACGCGGATCTTGATCAACTCGTGGGCCTTGAGCGCGACATCGATTTCGTGCAGCACCGCCGGCGTCAACCCATGCGTACCGACCGCGACAACGGGGCGCAAATGGTGCGCCTTGGCGCGAAGCGATCGCAGTTCGGGGGCGGTCAGCGCTTGCATCAGGGAACCTCCGAAACAGCCCCACGCGGTTGCGACGGTCGCGTTTCGGGATGGGATACCTCATTTGCCAACTGAGGCGGCGGGCGACGTGTGCCAGTACATGAGCGAAACAGCGACAAAGTAGACCGCCCGAAACGCGACCGTCCCTTCGGGCTGCGGCAAAATGCGGCGCCTGCTTCGCCGCCCTCCTCGCTAATAGGATTGCCTATTACCTTCGTCGTGCGTCTTGCATTCATCCGCATTTTGCAAAGCAGCGCAACCACGTGGAGCCGTTTCGGAGGTTCCTTAAGTGTAACCTGATCTCTGTGCCGAGCCCGCTAAACCCGAGCCGCAAGAAACATCGCTTCGGCAAGGCCTGGATGCACGAGCACGTCAGCGACGCGTACGTGCGGGAAGCGCAGCGTCTCGGTTATCGCTCGCGATCCGCGTTCAAGCTGATCGAGTTAGCCGAGAAAGACAAGCTGTTCCGCCGCGGGATGACGGTCGTCGATCTCGGGGCAGCACCCGGAAGCTGGTGCCAGG
>DASPYC010000264.1:0-8341 GCA_035636955.1 Casimicrobiaceae bacterium | reverse complement strand
ATGTGCGATCCAGTTCCATTCTGCCGATGACGCTTCGCAACGTCGTCTGCGCGAGCTGCGTGATCGCGAGCATGTAATTGGACGATCCGTAAGAAGCCAGGCGCGGATCCGTGACCTGAAAGTAGATGATGCCGTCGACTTGCAACTGCGTGTTGTCCTTGGTGATGCAGACCTGCGGCGGCACGTCGAGCGGGATTTCGCGCAAATCATGTCGATAGGCGATACGGTCGATGAACGGCACGACGAAATTGAGCCCCGGTTCGAGCACCGCGTGGAATTTGCCCCATCGCTCGACGACCCATGCGCGCTGCTGCGGCACGACGCGAATCGCCTGAGCGATGACGATCAGAACGACAACGAACAACAAGAATGCGAAGATCGACGATCCGAACTGCATGGTGGCTCCGATTGTGACGAGAAACCGCTACGGGCGGCGGTCCGACAAAACGAGCGTCGAACCGCGGGTTGCAACGATGTACATCGTGGCGGAGCGCACCGTATCGGGCGCGGCGACTTCGGCGTTCCAGTGCGTGCCGCGGTACTCGACGCGCGTGGTGCCGTCCGCGTTCCACTTGTGGACGTGAACTGCGTGTCCGCGGTCAAGCGGCATCATCGACGTGACCGGCGTCGCCCGCTTGCGCCAATAGTGCGCGATGGCGAGCGCAATCGCCGCTAACGCGCCGCCGATGATCATCTGCATCGTCGGCGATGCGCCGAGCCATGCTGCAGTGCCGCCAAGCCCGAACGCAACGCCGAGCGCGAGCAGATAGAACGTCCCGGTCGCGAGCTCCAGACCGACCAGCAGCGCAGCAAGTATCCACCAGATCCAAAAGTCAGCCATCGCGGCTGCCCCCCTGTTTTCGCGAAGCATAAGGCAGTTTGAAACCGCGGGGATTCGCACCCACGTTAAAAGCCGCCGGTCGCAGCGCGGAAAGCATCGTGAATTCGCACACTTTCACGTATAATTACCTTTTTGAATCAAATGCTTTTAGCAAACTTACTTGCATCAAGGAACTGACGAGGTTTCACCATGCCCATCTACGAATATCGCTGCTCGTCCTGCGGCAACGAACACGAGGTTCTCCAGAAGATATCGGAGCCGCTGCTGACGACGTGCCCGGCGTGCCGCAAGGACACGCTCACCAAGCTCGTCTCGGCGGCCGGATTCCAGCTCAAGGGATCGGGCTGGTATGCGACCGACTTCAAGAACGGCAGCAAGCCCGCTGCCAAGACCGAAGCGAAGCCTGAGGTAAAGACGGACGGAAAAGCAGACGCGAAAAGCGATGCGGCGCCCGCCTCAGAGACTAAATCGTCCGAAACCAAGACCGACGCCAAGAGCGATGCCAAAAGCGAAACGTCGCCATCCACCCATTGATCGTCCTTTTTGCTTTCGCACGACACGCGTAAGTGAGACGCTACCTTATCGCCGGCCTGATCGTCTGGGTGCCGCTGGGCATCACGATCTGGGTACTCCATTGGCTGCTCACATCGCTCGACCAGATCCTTCTTGTGTTGCCGGAGAACGCCCGGCCGCGGGCGCTGCTCGGATTCGACATTCCCGGACTTGGACTCGTCGTCTTTTTCGTCATTCTGTTCCTGACGGGTGTTCTGGCCGCCAATTTTTTCGGCCAACGCCTCATCTCGGCTTGGGAGGCGATCCTCGGCCGTATCCCATTCGTCAAATCGATCTATTCATCAGTCAAGCAGGTCAGCGACACGCTGCTCTCCAGTAAGGGTTATGCGTTCCGCAAGGCGTTGCTCGTCGAATTTCCGCGTCCGGGCAGTTGGACGATCGCGTTTTTGACGGGTACGCCATCGTCCGACGTCACGCCGTATCTGACGGAAGAGCACATCAGCGTTTACGTGCCCACGACCCCCAACCCGACAGGCGGCTACTTTCTGATATTGCCGCGCTCGCAAGTTCGCGAGCTCGACATGACCGTTGATGAGGCGCTGAAGTACATCATCTCAATGGGCGTCGTCGTGCCGCGTCCGCACGCGGCCCCGTATCCGCCACCTGCGATTCCACGACCCGGCATGGTCGCGTCCGAGTCGGCGGCCGCGCCGACCGTCGATTCCCGAAATTGATCGGGCCGCAGCTGCCGGTCGGCGATGCACTGCATCCGCCGGCCGCCATGCCCCGCCTCGTTTGACGTGCTCCTTATTCCGCCCACGAACCTGATCCGTCGGAGATTGATTTGAAACGCACCGACTACTGCGGCCGCATCGACCGCCGCTATCTCGACCAGACAATCGCGCTCTGCGGCTGGGTTCATCGGCGTCGCGATCACGGCGGCGTCATCTTCATTGATCTCCGCGACCGCGAAGGCCTCGTGCAGATCGTGTGCGATCCGGACCGCGCCGAAACATTCGCCGTCGGCGAAAAGCTGCGTCATGAGTTTTGCATCGCGATCACCGGGCGCGTCCGGCTGCGCCCCGCCGGGTCGACGAATCCGAGCCTCGTCTCAGGTGAAATCGAAGTGCTGGCCTTCGATATCGAAATCCTCAATCCGTCGGTGACGCCGCCCTTCCAGCTCGACGACGAGAACCTGTCGGAAACCGTGCGGCTTACGCACCGCGTTATCGATCTGCGGCGACCCGAGATGCAGCGTAACTTGATGCTGCGCCACCGCGCAGCGAGCTCGGCGCGCAGGTACCTCGATGCGAACGGATTTGTCGATATCGAAACACCGGTCCTGTACAAGTCGACGCCGGAAGGCGCGCGCGAGTTCCTGGTTCCGTCGCGAATGCACCACGGCAGCTTCTATGCGTTGCCGCAATCGCCGCAGCTCTTCAAGCAATTGCTGATGGTCGCCGGCTTCGACCGCTACTACCAGATCGTCAAGTGCTTCCGCGACGAGGACATGCGCGCGGACCGGCAACCGGAATTCACGCAGATCGACGTCGAGATGTCGTTTCAGGACGAGCTGCAGATCCGCGCGCTGATGGAAGGTCTCGTGCGCGCGATGTTCGACGAGGCGCTCGGTGTCGCCCTACCCGATCCTTTTCCAATCATGACCTTCGCCGATGCGATGCGCGATTACGGCTCCGACAAGCCCGACCTTCGCGTACCGCTCAGGCTGACCGAGCTGACCGACTTGATGAAGCGCGTCGACTTCAAGGTATTCCGCGGCGCGGCCGATCTGCCGGGCGGTCGCGTTGCGGCGTTGCGCGTGCCAAAGGGCGGTGAGCTCACGCGCAAGGAAATCGACGATTACTCCGCGTTTGTCTCCATTTATGGCGCCAAGGGACTCGCCTACATCAAGGTCAACGACAGCACGAAGGCCAGCGAAGAAGGGCTGCAGTCGCCGATTGTCAAGTTCCTGCCGGCGGACGTTCTCGAGGCGATTCTCGCGCGCACCGGCGCGCAGTCCGGCGATCTGATTTTCTTCGGCGCGGGACGCGAGAAGATCGTCAACGACGCGCTTGGCGCGTTGCGTGCGAAAGTCGGCCATGAGCGGGGCTTCGTCGAGACCGGCTGGCGCCCATTGTGGGTCGTCGACTTTCCGATGTTCGAATACGACGAGGATCGCAAGAGTTGGGGGGCTCGACATCATCCGTTTACCGCCCCTAAGGACGGTCACGAAGATTTGTTCGGCGAGGAGCCTGCACGCGCGCTCGCCAAGGCGTACGACGTCGTGCTGAACGGCTGGGAAATCGGCGGCGGCTCGGTGCGCATCCACAAGCCAGAGGTTCAGCAAAAGGTGTTTGCGGCACTCGGCATCACGCCGGAAGACCAGCGCCGGAAATTCGGCTTCCTGCTCGACGCACTGCAGTATGGCGCGCCGCCGCACGGCGGAATCGCGTTCGGCCTCGACCGGACCGTGGCGCTGATGTGCGGCGTCGACTCGATCCGCGACGTGATCGCGTTCCCGAAAACGCAGCGCGGACAGGATCTGCTGATCGATTCGCCGACACCCATCACTGAACAACAGTTACGCGAGCTTCATATCCGCGTACGCGCGTCCGACACGGCAGCGACGATCACCTGAAAGACGCGCGCCACTGCAGTACACTCTGCGGCATGGCACGCCGTGCGCAATCGGTCCGGTCGCTGAGCACAGCCGCGATTTTCGCCGTGGCGCTTCTGAGCGCAGCCGCGTCTGCGCGTGCGCCGGCACCGTCAACCGAAGACGTCGCAGTCGCCGACCTCCCGCGAGAGGCGCGCGAAGTCTTGGCGCAGATCAAGGCGGACGGCCCGTTCCGATATGAGCGCGACGGCATTGTGTTCGGCAACCGTGAGCATCAATTGCCGGCGCAATCACGAACTTACTACCGCGAGTACACGGTTCCGACGCCCGGCGCGAAGACCCGCGGCGGCCGACGTATCGTCTGCGGCGGTCCGCGCACCGCGCCGAATGCATGCTATTACACGAGTGATCATTACCAGACGTTCCGGAGGATCCGCGAATGAAACCGCCCGACCTCACCGCCGTCGACAATGCCGGCGTTCATACGTGGACTGGCGCCGCGGATCCGCTGAAGCTCGCGGCTTCGCAGGCACACCTGCGTTTCTGTGCCGTCGATCTGTCCAAAGCGAAGGATCGCGCGACGTTATTTGCGGAGATCGACAGCGCGCTCAAGCTACCCGAGCACTTCGGCCACAACTGGGACGCGCTCGCCGACGTGCTCGAAGACCGCGATTGGCTCGGACGCCACGGCATTGTGATCGAGCTTACGCACGCAACCGGCTATCGACGCGAGCATCCGACCGAATGGACGACGCTCGAGGATATCTTGCGCGAAGCGTCGGAATTCTGGAAAGAACGTCACGCCGGATTCTGGGTGTTCGTCGCATAAGCGTCGACCTGCCGTCAAACCATTCACTTTGTCATCCCGAGGCCAAGCCGAGGGACCTGCTTTTTTGCGTTACAAGCAACCCGTTTCCGTCCTCGTCATCGTTTATACGCCCGAGCTCGACGTGCTTCTGATCGAGCGCGCCGATTTTGTCGACCATTGGCAATCGGTGACGGGAAGCGTCGAGCTCGGCGAACCGCTGGAGCACGCTGCGCTGCGTGAGCTCGCCGAGGAAACGGGAATCGACGCGGCCGCCTATGGCGGCGTGTGCGACTGGCATCTTTCGAACGTATTCGAGATCTTTCCGCAATGGCAGCATCGCTATCCGCCGGGAACAACGCAAAATACCGAGCATGCGTTCGGGCTCGAAGTTCCGGTGCGAGTTCCCATCACACTCGCTCCACGCGAACATCTGCGGCATGAGTGGCTGCCTTGGCGGGAAGCTGCGGCACGTTGCTTTTCGTGGTCGAATCGCGCGGCGATCGAGGCGCTGCCGCATTATGCAAGGAGACTGGGATGAGATTGCATTTATCTATTTTCCTTCTGTGGAGCGCATGCGTTACTTTCGCGATGGTCGGCAACGCGCAGCAGCCCATGCCAGCGCCTTTGCCACCGCAACCGGTCATCACGCTGACCGCGACCGCGTCCTCGCAGCTTGCCAACGATCGGATGCATGCGTTTCTGCGCGTGGACGTCGATAATCCCGATCCTGTCGCCGCAGGAAACGAGGTGAACACGCGAATGGCGAAGGCGCTGGCGCGCGCCAAGGCCGTTCGCGGTGTCGAGGCGGCAACAACCGCTTACTCCTCGTATCAGGTTTCCGAACGCAATCAGCCGTTGCGCTGGCGAGTCTCGCAAACGCTGTCGCTCGAATCGTCCGATTTCACGGCGCTCGCAGCGCTCGTGTCGAAGGTCCAGGGCGACGAAGGTCTCGTGCTCGGCGGCATGAGCTTTTCGGTAAGCCCTTCGGCGCGGCGCACCGCCGAAGACGCATTGACGCAGCAGGCGATCAAGGCATGGCAGGCACGGGCGCAAGCCGCGGCGCAGGGCTTCGGCAGCAATGCGTGGCGCACGGGCTACGTGACGATACAGGCCGGCGATTACGCCCGCCCGGCGCCGATGATGCGGGCGGCGGGCGTTCAAGCGGCGGCGGCCGCACCGGTCGCGACAGAAGGCGGCACGACCGATATCACGATCACGGTGAGCGGCGAGGCGATTCTCGAACCGACGCGAACGACGCGCTGATTCGCTGCATCTGCAAACCTCCGCGTCGCCCTCGCGCGATGTGCGATGTAGACTTCCATTGTTCGGCCGGGGTTTCGACAATTTCCGGTCGCCTGCCGGAGTACGTGCGTGGATCTCGATCCGGTCTTCCTATCGCGCGTTCAATTCGCGTTCGTCATCGCGTTTCATATTCTGCTGCCCGCGTTCACGGTCGGGCTCGCATCGTTCATCGTTCTGCTTGAAGGACTGCACATCGTCAAGCGCGATGCGATCTATCTGCGCTTGTCGGTGTTCTGGACCCGGATCTTCGCCGTGTCGTTCGGCATGGGCGTCGTGTCCGGCATCGTGATGCCGTTCCAATTCGGCACGAACTGGAGCCGCTACGCCGACGTAACGAGTAACGTTCTCGGCCCGCTTTTCGCGTACGAGGGCATGGTGGCCTTTTTTTTGGAAGCAGGCTTTCTCGGTATCATGCTTTTCGGACGCAAGCGCGTTCCACCATGGGCTCACTTGTTCGCAGCGGTCATGGTCGCGGCCGGTACGTTGTTTTCCGCGTTCTGGATTCTCGCCGCCAACAGTTGGATGCATACTCCCGCGGGCTACGAGGTCGTCGACGGCCGCTTCGTGCCCGCCGATTGGCTGGCCGTCATATTCAGTCCATCGTTTCCCTATCGCCTCGCGCACACGGTGACGGGTTTCTATTTGACGACGGCGTTCGCCGTGCTCGGCGTTACCGCGTGGCATTTGAAGCGCGGACGCCATGTTGCCGAAGCGCAAGCGGTGATGGCGATGACGATAACGTTCGTCGCGATCTTTGTTCCAGTGCAGATCATCGCGGGCGACCTGCATGGGATCAATACGCTGCATCACCAGCCGGTGAAAATCGCTGCGATGGAAGGTCTTTGGGACACGCAGTCGCGCGCGCCAGCGGTTTTGTTTGCGATTCCCGACGAGAAGGCGGAGCGCAACCGATTCGAAGTTTCCATCCCGGTTCAGGCGAGCCTCTACCTCGCGCATTCCGCCGATGCGGTGATCAAGGGACTGAAGGAAGCCGCTCCCACCGATCGGCCACCGGTGATCCCGGTGTTCTTTGCTTTCCGGATCATGGTGGGTATCGGACTTCTCATGCTGGCAACGGCGTTGTGGGGACTCTGGCTGCGCTGGCGTGGGCGTCTGTTCAAGAGCCGTGCATACCAGAACGCATGCATTGCGATGCTGCCTGCAGGTTTCATCGCAGTGCTCGCGGGATGGACGGTGACGGAGGTTGGACGACAACCGTGGATCGTGTATGGACTGATGCGAACGCGTGACGCGGTGTCGCCGTCGCTCACCGGCGCAGATGTGTTGATGTCCGTCTTGCTCTACGTGGTCGTCTACCTGGTCGTGTTCGGGGCCGGCATCTATTACATGACGCGCCTTGCCCGTGCCGGTCCGCCGGAACAGATCGAGTTGCGCGAACCGAAGTTTGGCGAGCGGCCCGCGCGGCCGCTCACCGGCGCTGAAGGCGACGCTTGATCGACGGAGCGGCGATGCATCTCGACCTCGTTCCCGTATGGACAGTTATTCTCGCCGTCGCCGTCTTCATGTACGTGCTGCTCGACGGATTTGATCTCGGTATTGGTCTGCTGTTTCCGATGGGCGCAGGACGATGACGCACGAACGTTGATGATGAGCTCGGTGGCGCCCATTTGGGACGGCAACGAGACGTGGCTCGTAATGGGCGGTGTGGCATTGCTTGCAGTGTTTCCGCTCGCCTTCGCGATCATTATTCCGGCGCTGTATTTCCCATTGCTGTTGATGCTGCTGGGCTTGATATTCCGCGGCGTCGCATTCGAGTTTCGTTTAAAGGAAACGCGTCACCGGCGATGGTGGAATCTGGCTTTCTTCGTGGGATCGACGATCGCGACGTTCTTCCAGGGCGTCGTGCTCGGAATGTACGTCAGTGGATTTACCGTGACAGGCCGCGCGTTCTCCGGCACGAGCTTCGACTGGTTGCGGCCGTTTCCGCTCGCAACGGGCGTCGGCCTTCTATTCGGCTACGCAATGCTTGGGGCGACGTGGCTCGTGCTGAAAACCGAGGGCCCCTTGCAGGCATGGGCACGCGGTCGCGCAACGCTTGCGCTCTACGGTGTGCTCGCGTTCATCGGCATGGTGAGCGTGTGGACACCGCTCATGCATCGTCAGATTGCCGAACGCTGGTTCAGCTTTCCCAATTTGTTTTACCTCGCGATCGTCCCAGTAATTACCGCAGCGATCGCGTGGACCACGTGGCGAGCGCTTCGCCGCGGCCACGACTACATTCCTTTCATCGGCACGATGG
>DASPYC010000263.1:0-7480 GCA_035636955.1 Casimicrobiaceae bacterium | reverse complement strand
CGACCGTGACATCGAGCGTATCGTTCAGACGCGCCGGTTGCAGGAAATCGATTTCGAGCCGATGGACGACGAACGCGATGCCATAGCTTCGCTCGAACGCCGCCAGCGGAAAGCCCAGCGCGGCGAGCCATTCGGTTCGGGCGCGCTCCATGAATTTGAGATAGTTGGCGTAGTAGACGACGCCGGCCGCATCGGTGTCTTCGTAATAGACGCGCACCGGAAAAACGAATGGTGATGATGGACCCCCACGCTTGCGGCTTTGCCGCTGCGCTGCCCCCCGAGGGGGAGTATTCGCGCCGAGGGATCGTGACGCGAGCAGCCGGCGAGGGGCCCCGTGAAGCGGGGATCGACGGCGAATGCGAGTCGTTGCTTGAGGCCGACTCTTGGTGCAACGATTCTCATCGCAGATCCAAGGAGGCCGAGGCCCTGCGGCGCTCAACGGCCTCATGCCCCCGGGAAGAGGTCCGCTGCGGCGCCCGGCGTCGGCGGCGCGAGTCCGAAATGCCGGTACGACAATGCGGTGGCGATCCGCCCCCGCGATGTCCGCTGCAAGAACCCTTGTTGAATCAGATAGGGCTCGAGCACGTCCTCGATCGTATCGCGCTCCTCGCCGATCGCGGCGGCAAGGTTGTCGATGCCGACCGGACCGCCGTCGAACTTCGAGAGCACTGTCTGCAGCAACTTGCGATCCATGACGTCGAGACCCGAGCCATCGACGTCCAACATCGCCAGTGCGGCGTCAGCGACCTTCCGCGTGACGTCGCCGTCGGCCCTCACTTCTGCGTAGTCGCGAACGCGCCGCAATAGCCGATTGGCGATCCGCGGCGTCCCGCGCGAGCGGCGGGCGATCTCGAGCGCGCCGTCGGGATCGACGTCGATCCGAAGGAGCTGTGCCGACCGCGCGACGATCCGCGTCAATTCTTCGGCGGAATAAAACTCGAGCCTTGCGACGATGCCAAAACGATCGCGCAGCGGATTCGTCAGCATGCCGGCGCGCGTCGTCGCGCCGACCAGCGTGAACGGCGGTAAATCGAGCTTCACGCTGCGCGCCGCAGGGCCTTCGCCGATCATGATGTCGATCTGAAAGTCTTCGAGCGCGGGATACAGAATTTCCTCGACGATCGGCGAAAGCCGATGAATCTCATCGATGAACAGCACATCGCGAGGCTCGAGATTGGTGAGGAGCGCGGCGAGATCGCCGGGACGTTCGAGCACTGGGCCCGATGTCTGGCGCAGATTAACGCCGAGCTCGTGCGCGAGAATGTGCGAAAGCGTCGTCTTGCCGAGTCCCGGCGGTCCGAACAGCAGCACGTGGTCGAGCGCCTCGCCGCGTTTGCGGGCGGCCTCGATGAAGATGCCGAGCTGGTTGCGGATCTTTTCCTGGCCGATGTATTCGTTCAGCTCGCGCGGCCGCAGCGAGCGCTCGAACGCTTCCTCTTGCGGGCTTAATGGCTTCCCGGTCACCGCGCGCTTGAGCTCATCGTTCTCGATCATCGCGGGCCGAAGTGTAACAGCGCTCTCGGCGCTATGCCTTCGCGAGAAGCTTCAACGCTTGCCGTATTCCGTCGCCGACGGCGACGCCGTCGGGCAGTTGCTTCACAACGTTGGCGGCTTCCCTGTCGCTGTAGCCAAGCGATAACAGCGCATGCAGGATGTCCGACGACACTGGCGCCGGGCGGTGGATATCCATCGCCGTCGTCACATCGGCGCCGAGCTTGTCCTTCAACTCAAGCAGAATCCGCTCCGCCGTCTTCTTGCCGATGCCGGGGATCTTCGTGAGACGGCCGGGTTCCTGCAACGTGATCGCCTGCGCAAGCTCGGCCACCGACAGGCCCGACAACACGGCAAGCGCGATCTTGGCACCGATACCGTTCACCTTGACGAGCTGGCGAAACGCGCGGCGTTCGTTGTCGCTGCCGAAGCCGTAAAGCAGATGTGCGTCTTCCCGCACGACGAGGTGAGTGAACAACGTGACGCGCTCGCCTGTCGCCGGCAAGTTATAGAACGTGCTCATCGGTACGTTGACTTCGTACGCGACGCCTTGGACGTCGAGCAGGAGCTGCGGCGGATTCTTCTCGAGCAGAACGCCGGAAAGACGACCGATCATGACTCGCGCATGTTCTACGCCAACAGCAAGCGTCCGCCACGCATTCGATAGCCGGATCGGGCTAATCCGCCGATGCCGGTCGACGCGTGGGCGTGACAAATCGCCGTGGCAAGCGCGTCGGCGGCGTCGGCCTGCGGCACGCCGGGAAGCTGCAACAGGCGTCTCACCATTTCCTGTACTTGCGACTTCTGTGCGCGACCGCCGCCGACGACGGATTGCTTTACCTGTCCCGCCGTGTATTCGGTGACCGCAAGTCCTGCGAGCACGGCCGCTGCGATGGCTGCGCCGCGCGCTTGGCCCAGCAGCAATGTCGAGTTCGGATTGATATTGACGAACACTTTCTCTATCGCAACCTCGACCGGACCGACTTCGGCGATCACGTGCGCGATATCCCGCGCGATCACGCCGAGACGAATCGGCAAGCTCGTTCCGGTCGCCCGGATGCAGCCGCTCGTGATGTAGACGAGCGTATTGCCATGCGCCTCGAGGACGCCGAAGCCGGTGACACGGAGACCGGGATCAATGCCAAGGATGCGACGAACATTCATTCCGCGATGACCGCCGACGTGTAGAGCGATTGCACGTCGTCGAGGCCTTCGAGCGCATCGAGAAGCTTTTGCATTCGCTGCGCGTCCTCGCCGTGCATCTCGACCTCGACCGTCGGCTTCATCGTCAGCTCGGCGAGCGCAGGCTTCAAGCCCGCCTTGACGAGCGCATCTTTGACGGGGACGAAATCGTGCGGTCCGGTCACCACTTCGACGCTGCCATCGTCGTTGGCGATCACGTCATCGGCACCGGCGTCGAGGGCTGCTTCGATCACCTTGTCCTCGTTCGTGCCGGGTGCGAATACGATCTGCCCGCAATGTTTGAACAGATACGCGACCGAACCGTCGGTGCCGAGATTGCCGCCATATTTGGAGAACGCGTGCCGCACGTCAGCGACGGTGCGCGTTCGATTATCCGTCATGCAATCGACGATCACGGCGGCGCCGTTGATGCCGTAGCCCTCATAGCGGATTTCTTCGTAATTCGCATCTTCGAGACCGCCCGAGCCGCGCTTGATCGCGCGCTCGATCGTATCCTTCGGCATGTTCTGATCGGTGGCCTTGTCGACCGCTAGACGCAAACGTGGATTGGCCGACGTGTCCCCGCCGCCAAGTCGCGAAGCGACGGTGATTTCCCTGATCAAGCGACTGAACATCGCGCCGCGCTTCGCGTCGGTCGCGGCCTTGCGGTGCTTGATGTTCGCCCACTTGCTATGGCCGGCCATGTCCAACGCGGAAGTGATGACAATGGAAAATTATACGCGGTAGACAAAGGCAATCGCGGCGAGATTCGAGCGCACAAACCCGGTTGTCGTCTAGATCAGACCCTGTTCCGACAAAAACTGTCGCAGCGTACCGAGACGCACGAGCGCATCGTTGATCTCGAGCATGCTTTGCTTGATTTTGAGCGGCAGCGGCAGCAACTCGGCCAGCCGGTAACCCACCCACGAAGCGTCGTCGAAATGCATTTCGGCGGGAAAGTTTTGCGGACCGATCCGCGTGGCAATCATCTCGAGGAGTTTCGCGAGGGCTGCATATGCTTCGGGCAATGGGCATGTGGGCTCCGCCGCGATCGTCGTCACTTCACCGACGACGAGGCCGGAATCTTCGGTGGTGTGCTTTTGCACCTGAAAACGCGTGCCGCCGGCCGTCGCGACGTGCAATATTCCAAGCTGCGGCATTTCCCAATCGACGATGCGGGCCAGCGTGCCGACGGGCGCAAACTCCGGCGGGCCGTTGGACGCCGAGGCGACTTCGTCACCGCGCGTGATCAGGCAAATGCCGAAAGGGCGCTCGTCCTTGAGGCAATCTTTCGTCATGTCGATGTAGCGCTGCTCGAACACCTTGAGCGGCAGAAGACCGCCGGGAAACAGCACGGTGCGAAGCGGGAAAAGCGGCAGCGTGAAGGGACGGCGGTCGCCGCTACCCCCGAAGATGGAGAGCATCGCGTTCGGACTATTCGAGCTCGCGATGCCGGACGAGCACCTGATAGCGCGGTGCGAATGTACGAGCAAGCCGCTCGGCCAGATAGACGGAGCGGTGCTGGCCGCCGGTGCAGCCAATCGCCACAGTCAGATAGTTGCGGTTGTCACGCGCGTAATCGGGGAGCCAGCTCGCGACGAAATGATAGATATCGGTGTACATCCGCTCGACTTCCGGAACCGCTTCGAGAAACTCTACAACGGCCGGATCTTTGCCTGTCAGCGGCCGGAGCGTCGGCTCGTAATGTGGATTCGGCAGGCACCGCGCGTCGAAAACGAGATCGGCGTCGAGCGGCGCCCCATGCTTGAAGCCGAACGATTCGAACAGCAGCGTGAGCTTCGAGCGATCGACCGAGATGAAATCCTTGATCCACGTGTGCAGCGCTGCGGCCGGCAAATCGCTCGTGTCGAACGCGATGCCGAGCTCGCGCGCTTCCAGCAGCAAGCTGCGCTCGTATTCGATCGCTTCGGTCAACGTACGGTCGTCGCTCGAGAACGGGTGGCGCCGCCGCGTTTCCGAAAAACGCTTGACCAGCGTATCGGTTTTCGTGTCCAGATAGAGGAACGTCACCTTCCAGCCGGATGAGCGCGCAGCGTCGATGGCGGGCCGCAGGCCCGGAAGACCCGGCCCCGTACGCGCATCGAGCGATATGGCAACCCGCGCTTGTCCAGAACGCGCCAAATAATCGATTGTCGGCGCGAGCAGCGGCAGCGGAAGATTGTTGACGGCGTAATAACCGGAGTCCGACAGCGCCGCCAGTGCGACATTCTTGCCCGACCCCGATACGCCGCCGATCACCAATAGATCGGCACCGGAAGGAGCTCTTTGGGAGACAGCCACACCCGTCGGAAACGCCTTGACGCTGGCCATTCAACCACCGTCTTCCATCAACTGTTGCTGCCGCTCGATGAATTCCTTCGTGCTGTCGATGCCGCGTTGATTCAGCACGAAATTGCGCACGGCCGCTTCCACCAGGACCGCGAGGTTGCGGCCTGCCGCGACGGGAATCGTCACCTTGCGAATCGGAACCGCCAACACTTCCTGGTAGGTCGCGTTGACTTGCAACCGATCGAGATCGGAAAACGCCTCGTTGCTGTGGTCCTCGAGATTGACGATCAGCCGCAACAGCTTGCGCGGCCGCACGGCGGTCTCGCCGAAGATTGTGCGGATGTTCAGAATGCCGATGCCGCGGACCTCGAGAAAATCGCGCAGCACGTCCGGGCAGCGTCCCTCGATCGTATCCGGCGAGATGCGCGACAGTTCGACGATGTCGTCGGCGATCAACCCGTTGCCGCGCGAAATGAGCTCCAACGCAAGCTCGCTTTTGCCGATGGCAGAGGCGCCGGTGATCAGGACTCCCATCTCGAGCACGTCGAGAAATACGCCGTGGAGCGTCGTCGATTCGGCGAGCACGCGCGACAGATAGATACGAAACACGTCGACGATGTGCGGCGAAGGCTGCGGCGACGTGAACAGCGCGATGTGATGCATGTTGCAGCGTGCGACGAGATGCGGCGGCACCTGTTCGCCGTTGGCGACAACGATCGCGACGAGCTCGGTCGTGAACAGACGATTGATGAGCCGCTGGAGCTCGTCCTCCGGAAGATCGCGCAGGAATGCAACTTCCGCGGCCCCAAGGATCTGGATGCGAAACGGGTGGATGAAGTTCATGTGGCCGACCTGACCCATCGTCGGCTTGAGGGCATTTTCGCCGGTGAGCATGCGGCTGCCGCCCTGGCGATTGGCGAGCCACGTAAGCTGAAGCTTCTCCCGGTTGGCGTCGAACAGCTTCTCGACCGTGACCTGGCGCATTGCGACCTGGCCGCTCATTTGCGGCCTCCTTGTACCGGCAAAACAGGTCCGAAGGATCCAACGTCGGCCGCGACCATTCGCGAGGCGTCGGCCCTTCGGGTCTTCGCTTCGCGCGCCTCGCTCATGGATCTACCCCCACGCTTGCGGCGCTCATTCGTATCCCTTTTGTTGGACCCGATCGAGCGGAGATTACGCTGCTTCCCAGGCGCGAAAAAGTTCGATGAGATCCTGGGCGTTCGCGGCCGTCGTGAGCTTGTCGCGAAACGGGCGCTGCGAAAACATTTGCGCCAGCTCGGAGAGAAGCTGCAGATGCTCCTCGGTCGCGTGCTCGGGCACGAGCAGCACGAAGAGCTGCTGGACCGGCTTGCCGTCCGGCGCTTCGAATGCGATGGGCGCCACGAGCCGGATGAACGCCCCGGTCGCCTTGGCGAGCCCTTTGATCCGTCCGTGCGGAATCGCAATTCCTTGACCGAGACCTGTCGATCCGAGCTTTTCGCGCGCCGCGAGGCTTGCGGAGACGACCGCCCGCGGAAGGCCGACGCTTCGCTCGAACAGCGCCCCGGCCTGCTCGAATAGGCGCGCCTTCGAATCGGCGTCGACGTCGAGCGCGATGCTGGACGGCGTCAACAACTGGGCAATCGTATTCATTGACGACGAGGGCGCGATGCAAAGCGGCGGAATATTGATGGGGACACGCCGAATCGGCCCCACCAATTTTCCGCCGGACTCGGGTGGTGTTCCGGGCTCCGCGCGGTGTTCAGTTGGCGCCCGCACCGTCGGCGGCGCGCTGCAGCGCCTCGGTGTCGCAACGATGATCAGTGAGCTTCTCCTTGTGCTTCTTCACTTGCCGGTCGAGCTTGTCGGCGAGCGCGTCGATCGCGGCGTACATGTCGGGATCGACGCTCTGCGCGTGGATCTCCTTGCCGCGAACGTGCACGTTCGCTTCCACGATCTGTCGTATCTTGTCCACACAGAGCACCACGCTGACGTCGATCACATGGTCGAAATGCCGCGTCACCCGGTCAAGCTTGTTGATGACATAAGCGCGGATCGCGGGCGTGATCTCAAGGTGATGTCCGGTGAGGTGCAAGTTCATCAGCTTCTCCTCTTCGACGTTAGGCTCGGGGAACGGGAATAACGTTGGCGCGGTTGCGGCCACGCGATGTCCATAAATGCACGTTTCGTACCAAAGGGGAACGGCGGATGCGGGCGGCAATGCGGGTATCACGGTGACTTGCGAAGGTTGACGGGCGGGATCTGCAGCGCCTCGCGGTATTTGGCAATCGTGCGCCGCGCAACCAGGATGCCTTGCTCGCCCAGCAGGTCGGCGATACGACTGTCGGTCAGCGGCGTGCGGGGATTCTCTGCGCCGACCAGTTGCTTGATCAGCGCGCGGATTGCCGTCGCCGAGGCAGCGCCGCCCGTATCGGTCGCCACGTGGCTGCCGAAAAAATACTTGAGCTCGAATGTGCCTCGTGGCGTAAGCATGTATTTCTGGGTCGTCACGCGCGAGATCGTCGATTCGTGCAGCGAC
>DASPYC010000262.1:0-4792 GCA_035636955.1 Casimicrobiaceae bacterium | reverse complement strand
TCGGCGAGATGGCGGCGATTCGCATGGAAGGGTGCAAAGCGACGGATGTCGATATCGAAGACATCGAACGGCGCTTCGCCATCGATAATCCATTCGGCGATCAGACGGCCGGCCCCACCCGCATTGGCGATCCCGGCCGAGTTGAAACCTGCACAAATGAAATAGCCGCCGAGGTTCGGTGCTTCGCCGAGGACGAAATTTCCGTCCAGCGTAAAGCTTTCCGGACCGTTCAAGAGCAGCTTGATCTCTGCGGTCTCGAGACACGGCGTGCGATGAATGGCGTTCTCCATCAGCACCTCGAACTGGTCCCAATCTTCCGGCAACAGCTGAAATTCGAAGCGCTCGGGAATCCGCTCGACGTTCCACGGCTTTGCGACGGGCTCGAAACCGCCCATCACGAGCCCGCCAACCTCTTCCTTGTAGTAAATAAATCCGTCGGGATCGCGAATCACCGGCAATGATGGCGACACGCCGCTGATCGGTTTCGTCACGACGTAGAAATGCTCCGCCGAGTAGAGCGGCACGTTGACGCCTGCTGCCGCACCGAATTCGCGCGCCCACTGTCCGGCGCAGTTGACGACGATCTCGCAATCGATTTCGCCGCTCTCTTCATCGCTCGTCCACGCAATGCCGCCGATGTGGCGGTTGTGACGCCTTATCCCTGTCACCTTCACGCCTTCGAAGATGTGGGCGCCGCGCATCCGAGCGCCCTTGGCAAGCGATTGTGTGAGATCGGTCGGATTGGCTTTGCCGTCGCCGGGAATCCACACGGCACCGGACAGATCGTCGGTGCGCAGGAGCGGCGCGAACTGCTGCGCTTCAGACGGCGTGATGAAGTCGAACTCGACGCCGAAGCTTTGCGCGCGCGCCATCTGCCGCTTGATCAGCGTGAGCCGCGCCGGTGTCTTCGCGACATTGAGACTGCCACATTGCTTCCATCCGGTCGCGAGACCTGTTTCTGCTTCGAGCGACGCGTACAATTCGATCCCATAGCGGCTCATTCGCGTCGCGTTGCGCGTCGCACGCGTCTGTCCGACGAGGCCCGCCGCATGCCACGTCGTGCCGCAGGTCAGCTTTCCTTGTTCGAGTAGGACGACGTCGGAAATGCCGAGCTTGGTCAGGTGATAGGCAGCCGATGCGCCCGCGATGCCGCCGCCGACCACCACGACGCGTGCGCTCGAAGGGATCCGCATTATTCTTTTCGACGACTACAGCTTGAGCGCCGCGACGCCGGCGACGACCGTGGCGGCGCCTGCCATCCGCCGCCAGCCGAAGCCTTCCTTCAGCACAAGCGAGCCGATCAACGCGGCGAACAGCACCGATACCTCGCGCAACGCCGCCACGACGGCGACCGGCGCTTTGGTCATCGCCCACAACACAATGCCGTAGGCAGCGAGGCTTGCGGCGCCGCCCATGAGGCCTCGCCGCCATCGAAGCACGATGTATCGCGCGGCAGCAACGCCGCGCCGCGAATAGGTCCACGCGAGGAACGGCAATCCTTCCAGAAAGATAAGCCATGTCACGTATCCCGCCGCGTTTTCGCTCACGCGAACACCCGCACCGTCGACGAGCGTGTACATCGCAATGATCGCCGCATTGGCAAGCGCCCAACCGGCCGCCGCAGGCGAATGGCGGCCACTCGCGAACCAGGCAATTACGATGATGCCGGACGCGATGAGCATGATGCCCAGCACTGTCTTCGCACCGGGCGTTTCGCCTAGGAAGAGCACGCCGAGCAGCGTGACGATCAGCGGCGCGACGCCACGCATCAACGGATACGCGAACGATAGATCGCCGCGATGATAGGCGCCGGCGAGCGTAACGTAGTAGCCGAAGTGAATGGCCGCGGAGAGCGCCATGAATCGCCACGAGTCGACCGCCGGAACGCCGACAAACGGCAGAACGACCAGTGCAACGATCGACGAGCCCGCGATGATCAGCGAGGTGTCAAGAACGGGATCGCCGGCCGACGACTTCAGCAGCGCGTTCCACAGCGCGTGAAGAAAACCCGCGCCAAGCACGGCCAGCGTTACGCCAAGCGTGATTTCAGGTGTCGCCACTGCGGCCATGCGTGCCGAAGGGCCGCCCCGAGGGACGCATTGCTCCCCCTCGGGGGGCAGCGCAGCGGCCGAATCGGCCAATGAGGCCGCAAGCGTGGGGGCCCACCATCAGCGCTGCGCGGCTTCGAGCGCACCGACGAAGTGGGCGAGCGGCGGTGTCGACGCGCCGGCGACCTTTGCCAAGTCGTCCCACAAGCGAATCTTCACGGCGTCTTCGGCGTGCGGCCGTCCGATGTACCGCGAAACTTCCTCCGCGGAGTAAACGCCACCTTGCAAAACGAGACTTCGTTTCGAATCGGCCGACAATTGAGCGTAATAGTCGGGACGGGTCGCACAGAGGTATCGCTTGGCATCGACGTGCATGCGGATGGGTTCCAGGACGTCATCGCCATACAGCGATCGCAGAAACGGCAAAGCGGCGAATTGATGCAAATCGTCGACGCCGCGCAACGTCGGCGTCTCGCCCTGGTCGTTCAATAAATGCCCCAAGTCATGGAGCAACGCCGCAGCGATCAGCGCAGGCGGCGAGCCGGCCGCTTCGGCCGCAGCTGCGGTCTGCAACGCGTGCTCGAGTTGAGTGACGCCTTCGCCTTCGTACGCGCGACCGCCTTTGCGGGCGAATAACACACAAATGTCCGAAATGCTCACGTGGGTTCCCATGAGCGCCGCGGGGCCTCGGCCTCGTTATGTCTGCGACGAGAATCGTTGCGGCGGGAGTCGGCCTCGTGTGACGACTCGCACGTGCCGCCGATCGCCGCGTAGCGCGGCCACTCGCCCGCCGCTCGCGTCACTATCCCGCAGCGCTCATCGCTCCACCTTTGGGAGCAGAGGGCAGAGCGTAGCGACGACAGTCGCAAGCGTGGGGGCACAGTCACGCCCCCGCCGTCTTGGTTTTTGCCTCCTGCCACGCTGCATCTTCCACGGTCGTCCGGGCGCCGCTCTCTTCAGCGTCCGGTGCCTTGAGCCGCGTACGCGCGAGCACGCCGGCCTGCTCGAGTATCGGATACGCGATCGAGCAGATATGCGAATTGATCCTACGCAAGTCGGCGATCAAATCGAGATGCAGCGACGATGTTTCGATGCTGTCGGCGGTGTTGCCCGCGAGGCGGCTCAAGTGCGAGTCGGCGTACGCGCGCTCGAGATCGCGAAACAAGACCTTCTGCGCCAGCAACTCCTGCGCGCTCTTGAGATCGCCGTTCAGAAACACTGACAAGCCCAGGCGCAGGTTCGCAATAAGGCGAGCATGGAGGTCGCAGATCTCGGCCATGCCGGCTTCGGAGAAATTGCGGCCTTTGTCGATCTTCTTCTCTTCGACGTCGGTCAGTATCCGTTCGATGATGTCGCCGATCTGTTCCATGTTGATCGTGAAGGACACGATGTCGGTCCAGCGGCGGCCTTCGCGCTCGTCGAGCGCCTCGCGCGAGACCTGGGTCAAGTAGAGCTTCACTGCCGTGTAGAGCTCGTCGACGACGTCGTCCATTTGTCGCAGACGTTCGGCGAGCATCCGATCATTGGTTTTTAGCACCGTCAGCATCCCGGCCAGCATTTGTTCAATCGCATCGCCGATCCGTAGCGCCTCGCGCGCGGCGCAAGAGATCGCGAGCGCGGGCGTTTCCAGCGCCGACGGATCGAGATGACGGGGCTTGGCGGGATCGTCGCTCACGTGCTTCGTCGGCAACACGCGCTCGGCAATGTGCGCGATCTTCTCGGTGAGACCAACGAAGATGATTGCGAGCGCAACATTAAACAGCAGATGGAACAGCACGACCTCGCGCGCCCCGTCGAGTCCTAGCCCATCGATCCACGTTTCGATGTGGCTCACCATTGGAAGAGCGAGCAGGCACCCGATGACTCGGAACAGGAAATTGCCGAGTACGACGCGTCGTGCTTCCGGCGGCGAACGCATCGTGGACAACATGCCAAGGAGGCCGCTGCCGAGGTTGGCGCCGAGCACGAGGCCGAGCGCAACCGGAAGCGACAACACCTGCAATCCGGCAAGCGCCGCAAGCAGAAGTACCACGGCAAGGCTTGAATAGCAGAGAATCGTCAAACACGCGGCGACCAGCATGTCGAGCAGCACGTCGCCGGTCAGCGATGCGAAGATCACCTTGACGCCGGCCGCTTGCACGATCGGCTTCGCCGCGACCGAGATCCACTGCAGCGCAAACATGATGAGGCCGAGGCCGATCAGAATGCGGCCGAAGCGGCCGATGCGTGTGGCCTGCATCGTCAGGAAAAGCACGACGCCGACGAAGATCAGAAGCGGCGCGAGCCATGAGAGATCGAATGACAGCACCAGCGTGACGAGCGCGGTGCCGACGTCCGCGCCGAGCATCACCGACAGCGCCGGTGCGGTGCCGATCAACCCTTGTCCGGCGAATGCCGCGACAATCAGCGCGGTGGCGGTGCTGCTCTGGATCAGCGCAGTGACGCCGAGCCCCGCGAAGAACGCCGAGATGCGATTGGATACGCTGCGCCGAAGCACGCGACGCAAATCGCCGCCGTACAAACGCAAGATGCCGGTGCGCACGATGTGCGTGCCCCAGACGAGCAGTGAAACACCAGCCAGCAGATTAAGGAGCGTTTGCACTTAGGGCCTGTTAACGCTATGGGCGCGAACGCGAACGGGTGGCATGGGGCGCCAATCAAGGCGGCCGACGAAGCGAAGACCGGGCGTCTTCGCGAGGAGAACAACGCAGAGTGGCGCCCCATGCCACTCGTTCCCATCGGGT
>DASPYC010000261.1:0-4933 GCA_035636955.1 Casimicrobiaceae bacterium | reverse complement strand
CATTGCGCGCGGCGGCTTGCGCGTCGGCGATGTGCTTTCACGAATTTATGAGCAGCCGCTCGCCATTCTATCCACGCACTCGTACGCCGCAGAGGGTGGAACGATTCGCGGCGAGCTCGTCATCGCAGAGCACATGACGATGACCCGACCGCGGCTTGGCGCGCATATACTGCTCGTCGACGACATGGTCGATTCGGGTCACACGCTCGAGGCCGTGCATCGCGAGTTGCCGCAGCGCTTTCCTCATATCACTGAGCTCAAAACGGCGGTCCTATGGTGGAAAGGTTCCTCCGTATTCAAGCCGGATTACTGGGTCGAGCATTTGCCGCACAACCCATGGATCCACCAGCCGTTCGAGATCTACGACACGTTGCGGCCGGAGGCGCTGAAGGCGCGGCTCGCCGCCGGCGAAATACGCTGAATACTCTCCCCGCGCACAAGACGCACTTGTGCAGATTGAGTCGATAGCGCGAGAAAGGAAAGAGAGATGCGTGCATTGTTTTGCTTCGGCATCTGTTACGTCCTGGCATCTGCCGTATCAGCGCAGACTGGTTATTTCCAGGGTGTTACGCCGCGTCCTCCGGACGCGTACGCGTTTCCCTCGAGCTTGACGGTCACGCGGTCGGCGCCCGCAGGCGGCGCCGGCTCGCTCGTTCCCGCGCTCTACACACATGTGACGACCGACGCCGACACGCAATCGTTCGAGTGGGCGAATCTGACCATCTTGAACAATCACAGCGCGCATGGCTCCAATGTCGCCGTCTACGCGCAAGCCAATAAATTCAGCAGCGGGCCGACATGGGGCGGCGTGTTCGAGGCAGAGGACCACAGCGGTGTCGGACCGCTGTGGGGATTGGAGATCGACGCGTTTACAACCGGACCTTCGCGCTTCGACGAGCGCGGCGGCGGCGATCGCATCGCGCTCGGCATTGTCCTCGGCCGCGCGCAGGTTCCCGGCCCGAAAGCGACGATCGACTATGGAATGTGGATCTTGCCGGCATCGCTCAAGGACAGCGAAGCGGACGTCAACTTTGGCGTGATGGTGTCAACGCATTGCCGCTACGCGTGTTACGCGATGCGCGCAGGGAACAAGTTCGGATGGGAAGAGTCGGCGCAGATCGCGAGCAAGTTCGACCCCGATACGGGAACGTGGGGCCTCTATAACGGCGATAAGCCAGTGTTGCAGATCAACATGACAACCGGCGAATTGATGATCAACGGCAAGCCGGTCGTCGTGACATATAAATGACAGGGCGTGGAACGCCGTTATGGAAAACGACTAGGCGGGAACTGCGCAACGCGCGGCGCTGGCGTATCTTGTGTCGATTGAACTGGTGCCCAGAAGAGGACTCGAACCTCCACAGTGTTGCCACCGCTAGGACCTGAACCTAGTGCGTCTACCAATTCCGCCATCTGGGCTTGTTGCCAACAACGGGCTATCGGGCGCGTAATCGCAACCCTTTATTTTAAAAGACGCTTCTTTCCTTGTCAAAACGAAATGACGTGAACGGCGATCTTCGAGCCGCGTCGCGCGGAAAGCGAACGCGCAATTCACGCACGTCGACTTCCCGCGAGGAAATTCTGACGGCGCTCACTGCTGCCGGTGTGCCGCTCGGCTCGGACGAGCTTTTGCGTCGTCTTGGCATCACGGAAAGTTCGCTTCCTGACTTCGATGCCGAGCTTGCCGAGCTGGAGCGCGCGGGTTTTGTCATGCGCAACCGTAAAGGGGAGCTTTGCATCGCAGCGAAGCTCGATCTCATGACCGGCACGGTGCAAGGACATCCCGATGGTTTCGGATTCCTCGTTCCCGATGAAGGCGGTGACGATCTATTTCTGGCGCCACGCGAGATGCGCAAGGTTCTGCACGGCGATCGCGCGACGGCCAAGCGAATCGGCTATGACCGTCGCGGCCGTCCCGAGGGCGAAATTGTCGACGTGCTGACACGCGCCAATCGCGAAGTTGTCGGCCGGCTTCATGAAGAACGCGGCATCTGGTTCGTCGAAGCGGAGAACCGCAAGATCAACCAGGATCTGCTGATTCCGCCACATGAAGTCAACGGAGCGAATGCCGGTCAAGTGGTCGTCGCTGAGATACTCGAGCAGCCGTCCGAGCATCGCGAGGCCATCGCGCGAATCAAGCACGTGCTGGGAAGCGCGACCGACCCGGGAATCGAAATCGAGATCGCACTCCGCAAGCATGATCTGCCGTTCGAATTCGGCGCTTCAGCTCGTCGTCAAGCCGAGCGTTTGCCCACCGAGGTGCGACCCGGCGATCGGAAAGGGCGCGTCGACTTGACGGCGCTACCGCTCGTAACGATCGACGGCGAAACCGCGAAGGACTTCGACGACGCCGTGTATTGCGAACGCAAGGGCAGCGGCTTCCGACTCGTCGTCGCCATTGCCGATGTCTCGCATTATGTTCGCGACGGCGACGCGCTCGACATCGACGCACGCGAGCGCGGTACGTCGGTCTACTTTCCGCGACGCGTGATTCCGATGTTGCCCGAAGCGCTGTCGAACGACCTCTGCTCGCTCAAGCCCGACGTCGATCGGCTGGCGCTGGCTTGCGACATGACCATTTCGGGCGCGGGCGCAATAGAACGCTACGAGTTCCACCTGGCAGTCATTCACTCGCATGCGCGCTTGACGTACACGCAAGTCTGGCGTTGGCTCTCGCAACCGGCAAGCGCGAAGTCGGCAGACGCAAAAGCACTGTTGCCGCATCTACAGGACCTTCATGCGTTGTTTCGCGTATTGCTCGCAACGCGCGAGGCGCGCGGCGCGATCGATTTCGATACCGATGAGCTTGCGCTCGAGTTCGACGAACACGGCAAGATCGTCCGGATCGTGCCGGCGCCGCGCAACGACGCGCACCGGATGATTGAAGAGACCATGCTTGCCGCCAACGTTTGCGCTGCCGAGTACCTGACGCTGCGCACGCAGCCCGCGCTCTTTCGTGTGCACGAAGGTCCGCCGCCCGACAAGCTCGCCGCGCTGCGTGAGTTTCTGGGCGGCTCGGCGCTATCGCTCGCCGGCGGTAATAAGCCGACGGCCGCTGATTATGCGGAGCTCCTCGGCAGAATCCGCGGCAGGCCGGATTTCGCGCTACTGCAGACCGTGCTCTTGCGCTCGTTGTCGCAGGCGCAATACCGGCCGAACAACGCCGGCCATTTCGGTCTGGCGTACGACGCGTACATGCACTTCACGTCACCGATCCGCCGCTATCCGGATCTCCTCACGCATCGGGCGATCAAGGCCGTGCTCGCAGGCAAGCACTACACGCCTTCCGCGCAGTCGTGGGAGGCGCTGGGCTCGCATTGCTCGATGACTGAGCGCCGCGCTGACGATGCGGCGCGCGACGTCCTGCAGTGGCTCAAGTGTCACTATATGAAGGACAAGATCGGCGAAGATTTCGCCGGCACGATCAGCGGCGTGGCGAGCTTCGGCATATTCGTGACGCTCGACGGGCTCAACATCGATGGACTCGTCCATGTCACCGAGCTCGGCCGCGATTACTTCCACTTCGACGCATCACGGCACGCGCTGATCGGCGAGCGCAGCGGCCGCGTGTTTCAACTTGCCGGACGCCTAACCGTCAAGGTTGCGCGCGTCGACCTGGAGACCGCGAAGATCGATTTCATGCTCTCGGAGGAAAACGTGCCGGATTTAGCGGCGCGTGGTCGGCCGCGGATAGCGGAGCCGTTGTCGCGCGACAGTCGGCCCCGCCGCGACAAGGGCCGCCGTTAGCAACTGAAGGCCACCAAGAATCGCCTCCAGCATTGTTCCTGCTAAGCTGAACGCAAGCGCAGCGCGTTCCCCACAACAGAGACCGAGCTTAACGACATCGCCGCGGCAGCGATAAGCGGAGAGAGCAGGATTCCGAAGAACGGGTAAAGAACGCCCGCGGCGATCGGGACGCCCAACGTGTTGTAGATCAGCGCGAAGAGCAGGTTCTGATACATGTTGGCGACGGTGCGCTCGGAAATTTCGCGCGCTCGCGCAATACCCCGCAGATCGCCCTTCACGAGTGTGACCTGGGCGCTGCTCATCGCAACGTCGGTCCCCGTTCCCATCGCGATTCCGACATTGGCGCGTGCCAACGCCGGCGCATCGTTGATCCCGTCACCCGCCATCGCGACGATATGTCCTTCTCGTTGCAACTTCGCAATCAGATCGGCCTTGTCTTGCGGCCGCACTTCGCCGTAGACCTCGTCGATGCCGAGTCGCCGCGCCACCGCGTCGGCGGTCGTGCGACCGTCGCCGGTCGCCATGACCAAGCGAATTCCGACGTCGTGCAGTGTTTTGATGGCTGCCGGTGTCGATTCCTTGATTGGATCGTTCACGGCCAGCAAACCGGCTAGATGTCCGTCGATTGCGAGAAAAATAACGCTCGCGCCATCCGCGCGCAGTCGTTCGGCATCGGACGCCAACGGCGCGGCATCAATATTGGCGTCGCGCAGCAAGACCGTGTTGCCCAGAACAATCGAGCGACCTTCGATCGTTCCGCGCACGCCGACGCCGGTCGAAGATTCGAAGTTCTCGGGTTTCTGAAGTTGCAAGCCGCGGCCGCGAGCGGCTTCGACGATCGCGTTGGCGAGCGGATGCTCGCTCCCCTGATCGAGACTTGCGGCGATGCGCAGAACCTCCTGCTCGGTCATCGGTGAGATACCGATCGCCGTCGCGAACGCCGGTCGCCCGACAGTCAACGTGCCGGTCTTGTCGACGATCAGCGTGTCGATGCGCCGCAATGTTTCAAGCGCTTCGGCATCACGAAAAAGGACACCACTCGTCGCCGCCCTGCCGCTCGCCACCATCACCGACATCGGTGTGGCGAGTCCCAGCGCGCACGGACACGCGATGATCAGCACAGCCACGGCATTGAGCACAGCGTAAGTCCCGCGCGGCTCGGGGCCGGAGAACCACCACGCGACGG
>DASPYC010000260.1:0-1577 GCA_035636955.1 Casimicrobiaceae bacterium | reverse complement strand
CCGGCAGCACGAAGCCGCCGAACGCGTAGATCTTGCCGCGGTATTCGGTGAAGGCAACATGGTGCGACAACAGCGGCATCGGTTTCTTCTTCGTCCACTTGTCGGCGGCCGGATCGTATTCATAAACCATTCCGATCGGCTTCCAGCCTGGCGCGAGGCCGCAAAACACATACATCTTTCCGTTCGCGGCGGCGCCGAGTAGCTCTTCGGCGGGTTCAGGGAATGCCGCGAGCTTGGTCCATTTTCCCTGCGCGTGAGCCGTCGTTGCGAGCAACATTGCCACCGACAAACCCGCGAACAACGCGCGAAGCGAACGATTCATGATTTCTCCTTTGGCAAGCGCTTGATCTTCAGCAGGCGCGCCGCGTTGCCACCTTCGATCATGTCGCGCTCGTCGCGCTTGACCCCACGAACGCTTCTGATGAGTGCGAGTGGATTCTCCTCGCCCATGTCGTACGGATAATCGGTGCCGAGCAGTACGTGCCCCGGCCCATACTTGTTGATCATGTGGCGCAGCATCTCGGCGTCGAACGTGATGGTGTCGAAATACATTTTTGCGAGGTAGCGCGACGGCGGCCGCTTGAGCACCGTGCGGCAGTCAGGTCGTGCGCGATAGCCGTGATCCATACGCGCCCAATAATGCGCGAGGTACCCGCCGGCATGCGGCAGCACGATCTTGAGCTTCGGATGTCGTTGCATCACACCATCGAAGATCAGGTGGCTCGCTGCGACTGTCGTCTCCAGCGGATTGCCGATCACGTTGTTGAAGTAGTGATCGATCAGACGCTCACCTTGGGTGAAGCCGATCGGATGCATGAAGATGACGACATCAAGTTCCTGCGCCTTGGCGAAGAATTTCTCCAGATTCAATCGCGGGTCGGTGAGATCCATGCCATTGACGCTGGGATTGATTTCCACCCCGCGCAACCCAAGCGTTTTCACGCAGCGCTCGAGCTCGGTCACCGCGAGATCGACATGCTGCAGCGGAACGGTTCCGAGCGCGACGAAACGCTTGGGCCAGGTTGCGACGATCTCGGCGAGCCGATCATTCACCATCCGCGACAGTTCGAGCCCGAACGCCGGTTCGGTCCAGTAGTAGCACTGGTTCGGCGCGGGCGACACCGCCTGCATGTCGATGCCGATGCGATCCATGTCCTTCAAGCGCGTCTCGATCGTCGAGAGCTTCGGCAGCCTGTCGCGGATCTGCTTGAGGTTGACTTCGCGCGTCAATGCATTCGCGTACATGACGGACGGCTCGTACTGCGCGGGATTCAGATGCGCAACTTTCGCGGCCACTGCTTGGTTCAGATAATGACAATGGATATCGATGCGCAGACTTTTGCCACTGCGACTTCGGACGACTTTAGTCGACGCCCCGACACGGCTTGCGGCAACGTGGCGCGGACGGTCCGCGTCGAGAGGGTCATGCCGCGGATCGCTGCATCGAGGCGTTGCGCACGTGAACATCATGGGCTTAATTCCTTGCTCTAAAACACACCGAGGTGGTGGGTGATCAGCGCGGAATCGTCGCGCACTTGGGCGGCGCTTCCGGTGAACACGACGCTCCCCGTGTTCAG
>DASPYC010000259.1:0-3532 GCA_035636955.1 Casimicrobiaceae bacterium | reverse complement strand
GCTTTCCTCGCTCGCGTGCAGTGCGGCCGTCAATCTTCCGACGTTGAGTTCGAGCTTTCCGAGCGCGCGAAGCGCCGTCGCGGCGTCGTGCACGTTACCCAGGCGGCGGTGCTCGGCCAACGCAGCGTCGAGCAGCGCACGTGCGGTTTCGAAGTCGAGGCGGTCGACGGCGCAGTGGCCGGCGCAGGCGCGTGCCAGCGCCGCCATCAGAACGCAACCGCCCCGATCGAAATGCGCAGCACTTTCGAGAAACTGATGCTGCGCATCGGCGAGACGGCCGCGCACATTGTCAGCCAACGCGAAGTGCCACGTCGCAAAACCGACGCCCCACGCATCATCGATCGAGCGGGCCAACGCCATCGCCTTCTCGGCCGTCGACTCGATGAAATCGGCACCTTCCGAATCGAGCGCACAAGCACGCCACAGCGTCGCCTCCGCCTCACGGCGCGTGTCCGACAGTCGCGCTGCGAGCGCGGCCGCCGCGTCAAGGAGATCAGCGGCGTACCTGCGTTTGTCCAAACGATACGCGAGTGCGCCTGCTCCAAGCAGCGCTTTGAGCCGCGCGATGTCCTCGGTCGCATGCAATTCGACCGCACGTTCGAGGCGCTCGAATCCTTCGACGAAGTGTCCGCGCACATTCCAAAAGTCGTGGAGCGCGCCGGCGAGTCGCGCATGTGCTTGCGCGTCGGCATCTGCAGTCCAATCGAGCGCTGTGCGGAGATTGTCATGGTCGGCCTCGAGCCGGTCCAACCATTCCAGCACATTCGCTTTGCGAAGCTCGGGCTCGGCGTGCTCCGCCAATGCGACGAAGTAGTCGAAATGACGGCGCCGCGTCGTATCGGCGTCTCCTGTGTGGACAAGCTTTTCTGAGGCGTACTGCCGGATCGTTTCGAGAAAGTAATAGCGTGTCTGCGTTCCTTGATGCTGGTCGGCGGTCAATAGCGATTTCGCGACCAGACGCTCGATCGCATCGAGTACCGATGTTTCGCGAAGATCGCTCTCGTCACAAACGGTCTCTGCCGCGGCGAGCGTAAATCCGCCCGAGAAAACCGACAGCGTCATCAATACGCTGCGCTCGTCATCGGACAACAAGTCGTAGCTCCAATCGACAAGCGCACGTAGCGTGCGTTGGCGCGGCAATGCTGTTCGCCGTCCGCCGGTGAGTAGGCGAAAGCGATCGTTCAGACGCTGCGCCAATTCGTCGATGGAGAGCGCTGTCAATCGCGCCGCCGCGAGTTCAAGCGCGAGCGGAATGCCATCGAGGCGACGACAGATTTCTACGATCGCAGCGGCGTTGCCGGTGTTGAGCTCGAAGTCGGGAACGACGGCTCGCGCGCGCTCGACGAAGAGACAAACCGCTTCACTCTTCGCGATATCGTCGTCCGCACACCGATCTGATGGCGGCAGCGACAACGATGGCACGCGATACGAGAACTCGCCATCCACTCCGAGCGCTTCGCGACTCGTCGCCGCAATATGCAGCGTGGGCACCGCACGCAGAAGCGCTTGCGCAACACGCGCCGCTTCGTCGATGACGTGTTCACAGTTGTCGAGGAGGAGCAAGCTTCGTTTACCCGCCAGCGCGCTTTCGACAATCGACAATGCCGGGACGTCGCCCTCGGCCCGCGCGCCAAGTGCGGCAGCGATGCTTTGCGCGATGTGCGACGCGTCGGCCAGCGGCGCGAGCTCGACCAGCCACACACCATCCGCGAATGCGCTGGTGAGCTCTGTCGCGGCTTCGACCATGAGGCGCGTCTTGCCCGTGCCGCCCGTTCCCACCAACGTGACCATTCGCGCTGTGAGGACGTGCTTCCTTATGTCTGCAAGCGACCGTTCACGGCCGACGAAGCTCGTCAACGATGGGGGGAGGTTCGTCCGCAGCGCTTCACGCGTGCCGATCGGTGGAAATTCCGCCCGAAGCCCCGGGACGATCAGCTGATAGAGCCGTTCGGCTCGCGCAAAACCGCGCAACGTATGGTCGCCGAGATCGCGCAGAGACGCGCCCGCCGGTGTTTTCGATTCGAGCAGCGCAACCGCCGACGCCGTCAACAGAATCTGTTCGCCGTGTGCCGCCGCCATCACGCGCGCAGCGCGCGCCAATGCAGGGCCGCGAAAGATTTCATCGTCGGCTACCTCGGCGGCACCTGAATGCAGGCCCATTCGCACGCGAATGGGCGCAGCGCCCCAATCTTCATGCGTCAGCGCTTGTTGAGCGGCGATCGCTGCGTGCACGGCCGAGTCAGCATTTGCGAATGCGACGCAGAATGCATCGCCGACGACGCGAAACGCGTCGCCGCCATGCGCACCGATCGCTTCTCGCAGCAACGCGTTGTGTCGTGCCGTCGCGCCGCGCATCGCATCGACGTCGCGATCCCACAGCGGCGTGCTGCCTTCGATGTCGGTGAACAGGAACGTCAAAGTCTGCGGCGAAGCGTTGGTGCTCATCGAGTGCGCGTCAATCGCCGGACTTGATGTTGTTGTCCTTGATGACCTTGGCCCAGCGCGGCATCTCTTTGCGGACCAACGCATCGAGCTCAGCGGGCGGCGCGCCGAGCGCTTCCATGCCTTGCGCCGACAACTTCTCCGTGACGGCGGGCGCTTTCACCGCTTTAACAAGCGCATCGTAAATGCCGTTGACGAGTGCCGGCGGCAGCTTCGCCGGCGCAAATACGCCCCACCAGGTGTACGCCTCGAAACCCGGCACGCCTTGATCGGCGATCGGCTGCGCACCCGGCAATTTGGGATCGGGCTTGGCTGACGTCACCGCAATTGCGCGCAAGCGTCCCGACGTGACATATGGGCTCACCAGAAAAACCGAGCCGATCGCCAGCGGAACCTGATTGCCGATCGCGTCGTTCATCAGCGGGCCGCCGCCGCGATACGGAATGTGATTGAACTCGACGCCGAGCTGATTGCCGAGCTGCGCCATCGCCAAGTGGCCGAGACTCCCGGCACCGATTGTTCCGAAGGAGACGCCACCTGGTTTCGCTTTCGCTGCGGCAACGACATCGCGAAATGACTTGTATGGCTGATCAGGATGCGTGACGAGCGCCATGCCGCCCTTGCCGACGAGCATGATCGGCGTCAAATCGCGCAGCGTGTCGAACGGCAGATTGGGAATCAGCGCCGGATTGACCGCGTGCGTGTCGAAGACAACACCAAGCGTGTAACCGTCGGGATCCGCCTTCGCCACCGCCGCAGTCCCGATCGATCCGGACGCGCCGCCGCGGTTTTCGACGATGATTTGTTGCCCCGTCTGCTGCGTCAACTGCTGCGCCAGGATGCGCGCGACCTGATCGACCGAACCGCCGGGCGGAAAGACAGCGATCATCTTGACCGGTTTCGCCGGCCAGCTCTGCGCGATGGCAGTCGGTGCTGCCAACGCGACGACGGCCAATGAAACGATCACGAACGCGACGCGAATGGTTTTCATGTCAAGCCCCAAAGAAGCGCATTCGCCCGCATTCTTGCCTACTTTCCACCGCGCGTGAACGGGGGGAGTCTTCCCCTGGCGACGCACCGACGAGCGGCG
>DASPYC010000258.1:0-4624 GCA_035636955.1 Casimicrobiaceae bacterium | reverse complement strand
GCACGGCGATCAGCACGATGAACGCGAACACGTCCTGATAGTTGGAGCCGAACAGCGTCAGATTGGGGTCGGTTTCGCAGCGCTCCGCAATCGTTGTCGACCAATCCGAGAGCTGGCACAGATTCGTGAGCTCGCCCACGTAACCGGCACCCAGCGCCTCGATCATGCCTAGCAAAACGCCGCCCAGCATCGCGCCCGCGAGATTGCCGATGCCGCCCAGCACCGCCGCGGAGAACGCCTTGAGACCGAGCAGGAATCCCATCTGGTAGTGCGCGACACCGTAGTACGACCCCACCATGACGCCAGCGACAGCTCCCAACGCAGCCCCGATCACGAACGTCACCGCGATCACGCGATCGATGTCGATCCCCATCAGGCCGGCGACCGCCTGGTTTTGCGATGTCGCCCGCATGGCGATGCCGAGTTTTGTTCGGTATACCAATGCAAGCAATCCGCCCATCAACGCGAATGAGCCCGCGATGATCGCGATCTGCACGTTGGTGATCGTCGCGCCGTTCGGGCTGTCGGTCAGATGATAGGGAATCGTCTGGACGATTTGCGGATACGGCAGCGGGTTGCGGCTCCAGATGATCATCGCGAGGTGTTGCAGGATGATCGACAAGCCGATCGCCGTGATGAGCGGTGCGAGGCGCGGGGCACGGCGCAGTGGTCGATATGCGATGCGCTCGAGCGTGTAGCCGACCGCCATGCAAACGGGAATCGCTGTGATGAGGCCGATCACCACGATTGCGAGGGGCGGCAGTGCGACTTTCGCGCCGACCAATCCCACGATGACCGAGTAGGCGACCATCGCCCCGATCATCACCACTTCGCCATGCGCGAAGTTGATGAGCTGGATGATGCCGTAGACCATGGTATAGCCGAGTGCAACGATCGCGTACACGCTGCCGAGCGTGAGACCGTTGATCAGCTGCTGCAGGAAAGTGTCCACGAAGTCCCGGGGCGTTCGGCTGGCGCCCGGATTGTGAGGTCGCGGCGACCGGGCGGCAAGCGGCAACAAGAACGGCGCCCCGCAGAGCGCCGTTTTTGCTCGTTACTGGTGCGCGACTTACTTCTTCATCGCGTCCTTCTTCATATCATCCTTCTTCATCTCGTCCTTGGCGGGCGTCATCGACGTTTGCGCCATCGTGCCGCCGGAGCCCTTCATGAATTCGGCGAACGTCATGCTCTTGCCCGACTTGACGACGGCGATCGGCTCGAGCTTGCCGCCCTTCATCGTGAAGATCGTCATCTCGGCGTCTTTGCGGTCGCCCTTGTCGTCGAATTCGATGTTCCCCGTCGCGCCCTTGAAACTGATCTTCTGCAGCTCGGGCAAGTATTTCGCCGGATCGGTCGAATCGGCCTTCTGCATTGCGGCGATCAGCAGATTCGCCGCGTCGTAGGTGAATGGCGCGTAAATGATCGGGTCGACGTTGTACTTGGCCTTGTATGCGTCCAGAAAATCCTTTGACGCTGCCACGACCGGCAGGCCGGCCTGCGAGCAGATCAGCCCTTCTGCGTTGGTGTCGCCGGCGAGCTGCTTCATCGTGTCGGTGCACGCACCGTCACCGAAGCTGAACACCGCCTTGATGCCGAGCTCCCTCGCCTGCTTCAGCATCGGGCCGCCGGTTGCATCCATGCCGCCATAGAAGACGGCGTCCGGCGCTTTACCCTTCATCTTCGTCAGGATCGCCTTGAAGTCCGTTGCTTTGTCGTTGGTCTTCTCCCGCGCGACGACGTTGACGCCCGCGCCCTTCAGCGTTTTCTCGACCTCGTTCGCCAGGCCTTCGCCGTAGGCGGTTGCGTCGTCGACGATCGCAACTTTCTTGACTTTCATCGATTGCAGATACTGGGCAACGGCCGGCCCTTGCTGGTCATCGCGGCCGACATCGCGAAAGACGTTCTTGAAGCCTTGCTCGGTCAGCTTCGGGTTCGTCGCGGAGCCCGAGATCATCGGAATACCGGCCTGGTTGTAGACGGCCGACGCCGGAATCGTAACGCCGGAATTCAGGTGGCCGACGACGCCTGCGACTTTCGCGTCGGCGAATTTCTGCGCGATCGTGGGGCCGAGCTTCGGATCCGCTTGGTCATCCTCACCTTGCAACAGGAAGTGGACCGTTTTGCCGCCGATCTTCATCTTCTTGCCGTCGGCCTGCTCGACGGCGAGCCGCGCACCGTTTTCATTGTCCTTGCCGAGATGCGCAATGCCGCCTGTCAACGGCCCTACATGACCGATCTTGACGGTGACCGCTTCGTCAGCCGGCGCCTTCGGCGCTTCGGCGGTTTTCTTCGGCTCTTCCTTCTGACCGCAGCCGTAGGTCGCGATCAGCGCGGCGCTGATGAGGATGAAGCCGAGCTTTTGTGTGAATTGCATTTGGACTACCTCCGGACGGGTAAAGGGAAACGTATAATTATCGGTACGCAAGGAACAGGTGTCAACGCGCCCAGTTGACTCGATCGGTCGAGGCCATTTCGCCGCGTCGGGCGTCGAACGCCGCGCCCCGTCGCTGTCCGCCGCGCTTTGTCGCGTCGCACTTGCCGCTTGCGTGCGGGCACGCCTAGGCTTCGACGGTCGGACGAATCCGGTTCTCGCACTGACCGCATCCAAGCTCTAGCAGAGACGGGCACTCGGTGTGCAACCCGGAAAACCGTAACGCCGCGGCACCACGACGCCGACGCGCACGGCGGACCGGACGCGCCTAGCCCGGCGCGGACAGGGAGAGGTCGTTCATGGTACTCGGATTAACTCGACGCCGCTTTGTCGGCGCGCTGATCGCAATCGTGATCGCGACCGGCATCGGCAGTGCCGTCGCGCTCCGCGCGGCCAAGAAAGCCCAGGACGACGGCAAGCCGCTGGCGGTCGCGTTGCAGTTCGCGCCGACCGATCTTGCGTACGTGAGAGCGGTGCCGCTCGCCCGCTGGCTGCCGGTGTCGGGAACGCTGCAGCCCATTCGGCAAGCGGTCGTCAAAGCGAGAGTCACCGGCGACGTGCGCCAGATCACGGTTCGCGAAGGCGAGACGGTCCGCGAGGGTCAGCTCCTTGTCCGTATCGACACGACCGACCTCGATTCCAAGCTGATCGATCGCATCGGCGCGCTGGAAAGCGCCAGGGCGCAGCTTGCCCTTGCCGAGAAGACCCGCGCAATGAATACGCGGCTCCTGAACGACAAGTTCATCTCGCAAAACGCGTTCGACAGCGCCGAATCGTCGTTCAACGTCGCGCAGGGCAACGTGAAATCGATGGAAGCGCAGGTCCAACTCGCGCGGAACGCGTTGAAAGATGCCGTTGCGACAGCGCCGCTGTCGGGTATCGTCGCCAAGCGTCACGTGCAGCCGGGTGAAAAGGTCGCGGTCGAAGCGTCGCTCGTGACGGTGGTCGATCTCAAGGATCTAGAAGTACAGGCGCTCATTCCTGCGATCGACGTCCCGGAGCTCAAGATCGGCATGCCGGTCGAGTTCAACGTCGACGGCTACGGTGACCGCCATTTCACCGGCCACATCGAGCGAATCAATCCATCGACCGAACCAGGCACGCGCGCCATTTTGGTCTACGTCGGGCTGCCGAACCCCGACGCGCTACTCAAAAGCGGCATGTTCGCGACCGGGCGTATCGCACTCGCCGCGAGCGCGCCTGCGTTAACGCTTCCGATGACGGCGGTTCGTACCGAAGCCGGGCAATCGTTCGTTTGGGTGGTTGACAACGGCAAGCTGTCGCGCCGAATCGTGACGCTCGGCCGGCGCGACAACGACAACGGTTTGGTCGAGATCAAGACGTCGCTGCCGGCCAATCTGCCTGTGCTCTCGGCGCGGTTCGACAACTTGAAGGACGGCGCGCCGGCATTGGTTCGGGCCCCGACGTCGTCACACAACGCGACGACGAACAAGCCGAATCACAACGGCTGAGCAGTCAAACTTGCGCGGACAGGCCCTGCCATGCTGATCACTCGCATCTCGATCAAGAATCCGGTCTTCGCGACGATGGTGATGGTCGGCATCACGGTGCTGGGCATCTTCTCGTATGCGCGTCTTCGCGTCGAGCAGATGCCCGACGTGACGCTTCCGTTCGTCTTGATCCTTACGAACTATCCTGGGGCTTCGCCCGAAGCGGTCGAAGTCGATGTTACGAAGCCGATCGAAAATGCGGTCAATCAAGTGTCGGGCGTCAAGCTGATCCGATCGAATTCGCTCGAAAACACAAGCCAGGTGTTCGTCGAATTCCGTTTGTCGACGAACTACGCGCAAGCGATGCAGGACGTGCGTGACAAGATCGCGACGGTGCGTCCGAATTTCCCCAAGGACGTCAAGGATCCGCTGGTGGTGCGCGCCGACATGGAAAATGCGCAGCCGGTGATCTCGCTGGCCGTCACGTCGCCGACGACGGGGATGCGCGAGCTCACGTCGCTGACCGATCAGACGATCGTCAAGGCGCTGGAAAATCTGCCGGGCGTTGCGCGCGTCGATGTCAACGGCCGCGTGACGCGACAGATCCTCGTGCAGATCAAGCCGAATGCGCTGACGGCGCTGGGCTTGGGCATCGACCAGGTCATCAACGCGATTCGCGATGCCAATCAGGACGTGCCGGCAGGACGCATCACGCGCGGACCAAGCGATTCCATCGTGCGCG
>DASPYC010000257.1:0-3624 GCA_035636955.1 Casimicrobiaceae bacterium | reverse complement strand
GCAAAACCGGGCGGATCCACCGAAACGTCCGATGCGGCGATCGGCGCCGATGTGGTATCGCTTTCGGAGAGGCGCGGCGCCGCAGCGACGCAGGAACGGATTCTCGACGCGGCCGAGAGCCTATTCATGGAACATGGATTCGAAGCGACGAGTCTTCGCTCGATCACCGCCACCGCGGCCGTGAACCTCGCCGCGGTCAACTACCATTTCGGCTCGAAGGAAGAGTTGTTCCAAGCGGTTCTGACGCGCCGGCTCGACCCGATGAACCACGATCGACTGACGTTGTTGACGCGTCTCGAAGCAGAAGCGGCGCCCAAGGCGTTATCGTGCGAAAAAATTCTGACGGCATTGTTCATACCCGCGTTGACCCTCGCGCGGGATCCACGACGCGGCGGCAAGAATTTTCTGCGGCTGCTCGGGCGGGCGTACGCCGATCCGGCGCCGTTCATTCGGCAATTTCTGTCGGCGCAATACACAGAGATGATCACCCGCTTCAAGTCTGCGTTCGGCCGTGCGCTGCCTTATCTACCGCGAAAGGAATTGTCCTGGCGACTGCATTTCATCATGGGTGCGCTGTCGTATACGCTGGCCGGAACGGACGCGCTCAAGCTGATCGCCGAGCTCCGTCCGCACGAATCGGACGACGATGAAATCCTGTTGCGGCGGTTGGCGCCTTTTCTCCTCGCCGGTTTGAAGACGCCGCTGCCCGACGTGTCCGACGTCACGCGCGAGCTCGACGTCGAGCTCGCGCGGCGCGCGAAAGATCGCACGCGCAGAGCGCATCTGCCGCGGCCTTAGGATCGATTGATGCTCACGCTGCTTTGGTTCGTCGTCGTGCTCGCAGCGCTTGTCGTGCTCGCGTACACGAACGCGACAGGTATCGCCTGGACGCTCGCGTTCGCTGCGTTGCTTGCACTGTCGTGGTCCGCGTCGCTCTTGCCTGTTTGGATTAACGGCGTCCTTTCTGCGGCGTTTGTGCTCGTCGCCGTCGTGCTCAATCTCACGCGGCTGCGACGTTCGCTCGTGAGCGACCGGGTCCTCGCGGTATTCCGCAAAGTAATGCCACCGATGTCGCAGACGGAGCGCGACGCCATTGAAGCCGGCACCGTCTGGTGGGATGCCGAGCTCTTTTCCGGCCGCCCGAACTGGGCCAAGCTTCTCGCCGTTCCGCCGCCTTCGCTCACGCCCGACGAGCAGCATTTTCTGGACCATGAGGTCGATGCGTTGTGCGCGATGGTCACCGATTGGGAAACGACCAATGTCTATAAGGATTTGCCGCCGCAGGTTTGGCAAACCATCAAGGACAAGGGATTTCTTGGCATGAGCATCCCGAAGGAGTACGGCGGGCTCGGCTTTTCAGCGTATGCGCACTCGGAGGTGATGACCAAGCTGTCGACGCATTCGGGAACCGTTTCGGTGACCGTGATGGTGCCCAACTCGCTGGGCCCCGGCGAGCTGCTCCAGCACTACGGCACCGACCTGCAGAAGCGGTATTACCTGCCGCGGCTCGCGAAAGGCCTCGAGATTCCTTGCTTCGCATTGACCAATCCGCACGCCGGCTCCGACGCGGCAGCGATTCCCGATTACGGCATCGTCTGCATGGGCGAGCACGAAGGCAGGCGGGTGTTGGGTCTTCGTGTCACTTGGGAAAAGCGTTACATCACGCTCGGACCGGTTGCGACACTGCTCGGCCTCGCGTTTCGTGCGTACGATCCCGATCATCTTGTCGGCGACCAAGAGGATATCGGCATCACATGTGCATTGATTCCGACGACGCATCCGGGCGTCGAGATCGGCCGTCGCCACATGCCGCTCAATGCGGTGTTCCAGAACGGGCCCACCTGGGGGCGTGACGTCTTCATTCCGATGGAATGGATCATCGGTGGACAACCAATGCTGGGCAACGGCTGGCGAATGCTGATGGAATCGCTCGCCGCAGGACGCGGCATTTCGCTACCCGCGTCGAGCACGGGAATGGCGAAGCTTGCGGTCCGGGCGACCGGCGGCTACGCGCGTGTGCGCAAGCAATTCAAGACGCCGATCGGCATGTTCGAAGGGATAGAAGAGCCGCTGGCGCGCATGGGCGGCAACCTCTACATGATGGACGCGGTGCGCGTGTTGACGGCGCGCGCGGTTGATTTGGGCGAGAAACCCGCCGTGCTGTCGGGCATTACGAAGCTTCACCTGACCGAGCGCGGCCGCAAGGTCGTGACCGATGCAATGGATATTGCCGGCGGCAAGGGCATCTGCATGGGGCCGTCAAATTTCATCGGCGCGGCGTATATGCAATTGCCGGTTCTGATCACCGTCGAGGGCGCGAATATCCTGACGCGAAGCCTGATCGTGTTCGGCCAAGGTGCGATCCGCTGCCATCCTTTCGTGTTGAAGGAGATCGAAGCCACGCGCGAAACCGATCGGGCAAAAGCGTCCACCGCATTCGATGCGGCGATGTTCGGGCACCTCCGTTTCACGCTTGCCAACCTGGCGCGCGCGTTGGTGATGGGTTTCACCGGTTCGCATTTCGTGCGCATTCCTTCGAACGTCGCGCCGGAAACCCGGCGCTACTATCAGCAGCTGACGCGTTTTTCTGCGGCGTTGGCCTTTTTGTCCGACGTGTCGATGGGCTCGCTGGGCGGCGCGCTGAAACGCAAGGAGAAACTGTCGGCGCGCCTGGGCGACGTGTTGTCGCTGCTTTATCTGTGCTCGGCGACGCTCAAGCGTTACGAAGTTGACGGCCGCCCGCCCGACGACGCGCCGCTGATGCACTGGGCGATCTGGGATGCGATGTTCAACGCCCAGAATGCTCTCGAAGGCGTCATCTCGAATTTTCCGAACCGCCTGGTCGCCACTCTAATGCGGCGCGTCGTCTTTCCACTCGGTCGGCCGTATGTCATCCCGTCCGACAAGCTGGGGCACGAGGTTGCCCGCTTGCTGATCGAGCCGTCGGCAACGCGCGACCGCTTGACCGCAGGCGCCTACATCTCGCGGGATCCCGATGATCCTGGCAATCTGATCGAACGCGCGCTTGCCGCCACCATCGCCGCCGCGCCCGTCGAGGCGAAAATCCGTGCAGCGACACGCGATGGACGCCTTGCGGCTACGCCGCCTCCCGGCGCGGGCATCGAGTGGCCGATCGACAAAGCGACATCCGCCGGCATCATCGCCGCCGTCGAAGCCGATGTATTGCGCGAAGCGCGCGAACTCGCCGAGCGGGTCATTCGTGTCGATGATTTTGCATCCGATCTCGGCATATCGCTTTTGCAACCCAATGATCCGGTGGCGGCTCCCGCCCCAATTGCAAGAACAGCATCGGAGAGCGAATCGCTGCGCCGCCGCGTAGGCCTGTTCGCGGAGTGATTTCCATGACCGAGCCGATCTACATCATCGACGGCGCGCGCACGCCGTTTCTCAAATCGCGCAACCGCCCGGGACTTTTCGCTGCCTCCGATCTTGCGACGGATGCCGGTCGCGCATTGTTGTTGCGCCAGCCATTTGCGCCGACGGACTTGGACGAAGTGATCCTCGGCTGCGCCGCCCCATCGCCCGACGAAGTGAACATCGGACGCGTCGCTGCGCTACGGATGGGTTGCGGTCACAAGGTGCCGGGCTGGACCGTGATGCGCA
>DASPYC010000256.1:0-5247 GCA_035636955.1 Casimicrobiaceae bacterium | reverse complement strand
CGGCGGCCAGGCGACCGGGATGAAAGCGGCAATCTATGCGCCCATGCTATGGGAGGGCAAGGGCCTTGGAGTGATCTGGGTCGCTCGCGATTACGTCGGACCGTTCTCCGACAAGGAAATCGCGCTGCTGAAGACGTTCGCCGATCAGGCGGTGATCGCAATTCAGAACGCGCGGCTGTTCAACGAGACAAAAGAGGCGCTCGATCAGCAGCGCGCCTCCGGCGAAGTGCTGGCCGCAATTAGCAATTCGATCTCGGATACCACCCCCGTCTTTGCCGAAATCCTTGAGAGCTGTCGGCGGTTATTCGAGGGTAAGACCGTCGCGATCACTCTCGTCGGTGAGGACGGGCTCATTCGCCTCGGCGCATTTCACGGACGGGGACAAGACGAGCTGGAAAAGATCTTTCCGGCGCCGATCGACAGCGAAACAGGGAGCGGCGCCGCGATCCTGCGAGGCAGCGTTTTGCATGTGCCCGACGTCGAGCATGGCGACGACGTTCCCTCAAGAGTTCGGCCCGGCTGCATGGCCGTTGGCGTCAAAGGCGCAATCTTTGCGCCCATGATGTGGGAGGGGAAAGGGATCGGCGCTATTTTCGTTGGGCGCGATTACGTCGGTCCATTTTCCGAGAAAGACATCGCGCTCTTGAAGACGTTTGCCGACCAGGCGGTGATCGCGATCCAGAATGCGCGACTCTTCCGCGAAATTCAGGACAAGGGGCGACAGCTCGAGATCGCCAACCAGCACAAGTCTGAGTTTCTCGCCAACATGTCGCACGAGCTCCGCACGCCGTTGAACGCGATCATCGGATTTTCCGAAGTACTGCTTGAGCGTCTGTTCGGCGACGTCAATGAGAAGCAAGACGATTACTTGAAGGACATTCACTCGTCCGGCAGGCATCTTCTTTCACTCATCAACGACATTCTCGACCTCTCCAAGGTTGAGGCCGGCCGGATGGAGCTCGAACCGACATCGTTCAATTTGCCGGCTGCGGTGGACAATGCGATGACGTTAATCCGCGAGCGCGCGCAGCAGCACAATGTCGCACTATCCGCCAATGTGGACACGACATTCGGCGAGATCGTCGCCGACGAGCGCAAGTTCAAGCAAATCCTGCTCAATCTATTGTCGAATGCAGTCAAGTTCACGCCCGATGGCGGTCGAATCGATGTGACGGCAAGGCGGGCGGACGCACAAACGATGATCTCCGTGCGCGATACGGGCGTCGGCATCGCGGTACACGACCAGGCGGCTGTATTCGAAGAGTTCCGTCAGGTTGGACACGACTATATGCGCAAGCAGGAAGGTACTGGGTTGGGTCTCGCGCTTACGAAAAAATTCGTCGAACTGCACGGCGGCCGAATCTGGCTCGAAAGCGAGCTCGGCAAGGGCTCGACGTTTACATTCACCATACCGACACGCCAATGAACCTTATCCTGATCGTCGAAGACAACGAGAAGAACATGAAACTCGTGCGCGACGTGCTGCAGGTCAAGGGTTACGCGACGCTCGAGGCGGTGACCGCGGAAGACGGCATCAAGCTGGCAATCGAGCACAAGCCGGACCTAATCCTGATGGACATTCACCTGCCCGGGATGAACGGCATCGAGGCGCTCGGTGTCCTGCGCGCCGATCCGACCACTGCTTCGATTCCCGTCATCGCAGTCACAGCGTCGGTGATGCAGCAGGATCGCAAGCTTATTACCGACGCGGGTTTTGAAGCTTATGTTGGAAAGCCAATCAATCTGAAAGAATTCCTCGACGCGGTGCGCGGCATGCTGGAGATGAAACGACCGTGACTGCGATCGCCAAAGTGCTCGTCGTCGATGACACGCCGCTCAACATCAAGCTGCTGGGCGATTTGCTCGCGGTGAAGGGTTACGCGGTCGCCACCGCCACGAACGGTGAGGAGGCGCTGGCGAAGCTCGCGGCGGAGACGCCCGACATCGTGCTGCTCGATGTGATGATGCCGGGACTTTCCGGATACGACGTGTGCCGTCGCATCCGCGCCGATCCGACGACGGCGCTCCTCCCTGTCGTAATGGTCACGTCGCTCGATCCGCAGACGGAACGCGTCAAGGGAATCGAGGCCGGCGCCGATGATTTTATTTCCAAGCCGATCAACCAGCCCGAATTATTCGCGCGCGTCCGTTCATTGCTCCGCATCAAAGCTTTGCAGGATGAAGTCCGCCGGCAATCCGACGCGTTGAAGGAGTGGAACGTGAAGCTCGAGGACCGTGTGCGCGAGCAGATTGGCGAGCTGGAACGGCTGGGCAAGCTCAAACGATTCTTTTCGCCGACGGTCGCCGAGGCGATCGTGAATGCGGGCGAGAAATCGATCCTCACGCCGCATCGCCGCGAGATCTGCTACGTCTTCGTCGATCTCCGCGGCTTCACGGCTTTCACGGACGCCGTCGAGCCGGAAGAGGTCCAGGCGGTGCTGCGCGATTATCACGCGGCGATGGGCCGGCTGATCGCCGACCACGAGGGCACGCTCGACCGTTTCGCCGGTGACGGAATCCTGGTCTTTTTCAACGATCCGCTGCCGACGCCCGAGCCGGGCAAGCGTGCTGCGCGGATGGCGTTATCAATGCGCGAGCGTTTTGCGCTTTTGCATGACCAATGGTCAAAGCTTGGCTACGAGCTCGATCTCGGCGTGGGCATCGCGCAGGGTTACGCCACTCTGGGCGCCTTCGGGTTCGAAGGTCGCTGGGACTATACGGCTATCGGCGGCGTGGTCAATCTCGCTTTCCGACTCTGCGGCGAAGCGAAACCCGGTCAAATCCTGATCGATCGGCGCACGCGCGCGGCGCTGGACGACAGCTTCGCCATCGAATCCGTCGGGCCCATCATGCTCAAGGGGTACGCGCAACCGGTCGCGGCCTTCGCGCTAACAGCGTAAAATTTGCCTCACGTTTTGGGACGGCGACACAATCGCCCTGCCCTTTGGCTGCGCCTACCCGTCGCGGCGCGATCCGGAACACGATTCTTGGAGTCTTTCGATGGCCACCGCCCTCTCTCCCGCGCCGCTGCGCGACGTTTCGCTCGACGATAAGTACGAACTCGAAACGGGACGCGTCTTCGTCACCGGCGTCCAGGCGCTGGTTCGCTTGCTGATCCTCCAGCACCAGCGCGACGATCTCGCGGGTCTCAACACCGCCGGTTTCGTTTCGGGCTATCGCGGCTCGCCGCTCGGCGGACTCGATCTCGCGTTGTGGAAGGCTGCGAAATTCCTCGAGCGCGACAACATCAAGTTTCAACCCGGCTTGAATGAAGATCTCGCCGCAACGGCCATCTGGGGTTCACAGCAAGTCAATTTGTATCCGGGCGCGAAGGTCGACGGCGTCTTTGCCATGTGGTACGGCAAAGGTCCCGGCGTCGATCGCTGCGGCGACGTGTTCAAGCACGCGAATTTCGCCGGCACATCGAAGCACGGCGGCGTCCTGGTATTGGCCGGCGACGACCACGCCGCGAAATCATCGACGTTGCCGCATCAATCCGATCATCAATTCTCGGCCGCGATGATTCCCGTGCTGTATCCGTCGTCGGTGCAGGAAATCATCGACCTCGGCCTGCACGGATGGGCGATGAGCCGCTATTCCGGCTGCTGGGTCGGTTTCAAATGCGTCTCCGACACCGTCGAGAGCTCGGCTTCGGTATCGGTCGATCCCACCCACGTGAAGATCATCGTGCCCGACGATTTTCCATTGCCGCCAGACGGCCTCTCGATTCGCTGGCCCGACGGCTTCCTACAAACCGAAGCACGGATGCAGGACTACAAGGCATACGCCGCGCTGCACTATTGCCGCGTCAACAAGCTGAATCGCATCGTCATCGATTCGCCGCGGCCGCGCCTCGGCATAGTGACCAGCGGCAAGAGCTATCTCGATGTCCGGCAGGCGCTCGACGATCTCGGCATTACCGAAGCCGACGCCGCCGAGATCGGCATTCGCGTGTTCAAGGTTGCGATGCCGTGGCCGCTCGAGCCCGACGGCGTGCGGCATTTCGCCGAAGGACTTTCCGAGATCTTGGTTGTCGAGGAGAAGCGCCAGATCGTCGAGTATCAACTAAAGGAGCAGCTCTACAACTGGCGCGATGACGTCCGCCCGCGTGTCATCGGCAAGTTCGACGAGAAAGGCGAATGGGTTCGGCCGCACGGCGACTGGCTGCTGCCGCCGCATGCCGAACTTACGCCGGCGATGATCGCGCGCGTGATCGCACAGCGGATCGAACGTCTCGACCTGCATCCGCGCACAATCGAAAAAATTCGGCGGCGTGTCGAGTTCATCAATCAAAAGGAAGTCGCACTTGCGAAGGCGCGCATCGAGCTGACGCGTCTCCCCTACTTCTGCTCCGGTTGTCCGCACAACACGTCGACCAACGTTCCCGAAGGCAGTCGCGCGACTGCGGGAATCGGCTGTCACGTGATGGCGATCTGGATGGATCGCAAGACGTCGACGTTCACCCACATGGGCGGCGAAGGCGTGCCGTGGATCGGCCAGGCGCCGTTCACCGAAGAGAAGCACATCTTCGCGAATCTGGGCGATGGCACGTACTACCACAGCGGCAGCCTGGCGATTCGCGCGGCAGTGGCAGCGAAGGTCAACATCACGTACAAGATTCTCTATAACGACGCGGTCGCCATGACGGGTGGTCAGCCGGTCGATGGACCGATTTCGCCGCAGGAAATCGCGAACCTATGCGCAGCGGAAGGCGTGAAGAAGATCGTTGTCGTCAGCGACGAGCCCGAGAAATATCCTTCCGGCTATTTCGCGAGTGACATCGAGATCCATCATCGCAACGATCTCGATCAAGTGCAGCGCCAATTGCGTGAAGTGCCCGGCTGCACGATCCTCCTGTATGACCAGACGTGTGCGGCCGAGAAGCGGCGCCGGAGGAAGCGCGGCAAATTTCCCGATCCCGCGCGCCGCGTCTTCATCAACGAGCTGGTGTGCGAAGGCTGCGGCGATTGCGGCGTCAAATCGAACTGCGTGTCGGTCGCGCCGATCGAAACCGAGTTCGGCCGCAAGCGCACGATCGACCAATCGTCGTGCAATAAGGACTATTCATGCGTGAATGGCTTCTGCCCGAGCTTCGTCACTGTCGAAGGCGGGCAGTTGCGCAAGCCAAAAAAGGCGGAAGCGGCAGATTTCTCCGCGCTCCCCGATCCCGCACACCCGTCGACGCATGAGCCTTACGGCATTCTGGTGACCGGTATCGGCGGCACGGGCGTCGTCACGATCGGTGCG
>DASPYC010000255.1:0-3174 GCA_035636955.1 Casimicrobiaceae bacterium | reverse complement strand
CTTCGAGGTCATTACCGTGTGAGGGCCGCACCATACCGGTCGCAATCATCTCAATGAAACACGACTTCAACGAGCTTCGGCTCGATCGCGTCACGCGGCGCTTCGCCGGCGCGGGAGGACATGCGTTCGCTGCACTCAACGAACTGACAATCACGATCCGGCGCGGCGAGTTCGTCGCGCTGCTCGGTCCATCCGGCTGCGGCAAGTCGACGGCTTTGAATTGCATCGCGGGCTTGCTGCCGCTGTCGGGCGGAACCATTCAGCTGGACGAATTACGCATCGACACATTGCCGCCCGAGAGGCGCGGATTCGGCATGGTGTTTCAGAATTACGCGTTGTTTCCGCACATGACCGTGCAGCGGAATATCGCCTTCGGTCTGCGGATGCAAGGCGTGCCCGGGAACGAGGTTGCCTCGCGCGTTGCGCACGCGCTCAAGCTTGTCCAATTGACGGGACAGGAACACAAGCTTCCGGGACAGCTTTCCGGCGGTCAGCAACAGCGCGTTGCGATCGCACGCGCGATCGTCATCGAGCCGCCGCTCGTGCTGATGGATGAGCCGCTGTCGAATCTCGACGCCAAGCTTCGCATCGAGACGCGCGCCGAGATCCGGCGCATTCACCGTCAGCTCGGCCGCGCGACGATCTATGTCACGCACGATCAGGATGAAGCGCTTTCTCTGGCCGATCGCATCGTCGTCATGAAGGACGGCGTCGTGCAGCAGATCGCAGCGCCGTACGAGATCTACGCGCAACCCGCGAATCTGCACGTCGCCAACTTCATGGGCTATCGCAATGTCGTCGAACTCGACATCGTGCGCGAGGAGGGAACCCGCGTCGAGCTCTCGGGACCGGACATGCGGCTCATCGGAACGCGCAAACAGATGGGCCCGGGGAAGCGCGCCGTCGTGGCGATGCGGCCCGAAGAGGTTACGCTCGGTGAAGGGCCCGGCGGCACGAATACGATCGCGGCGCGGGTCGACAATGTCGAATATGCCGGCCGTGATTCGCTGGTCGACGTGATCACCGCTTCGGGGACGCGGCTCCACGTGCGCGCAACATCGTCGCCGGCATTGGGAGACGAGGTGCGCGTGCATGTCTCGCCGGAGCGCGTGCTCGTCTATCCGGCGCCTTGAGCATGAGCGCGGCCAACATTGCGATACACGCATGAGCGCCGCCGGGCCGTCCCAAGGCGCGAATTACTCCCCCTCTGGGGGCAGCGCAGCGGCCGCGTTGGCCACCCCGGCCGCAAGCGTGCGGGCACCGTTCGATCGGGCGCTGCTGCTTGCCGTTCCCGCGACACTTTTCATGCTGTTGCTGTTCATCTACCCATTTCTGTACGGCCTCGCGTTGTCGTTCACGCCGCCAAAAGGCGATTGGCTCGCGAACTACCGCGCGTTCTTCACCAGCGATCATCTCTGGCCGACGATCTGGACGACACTGAAGCTCGCGCTGCCGGCGACGATCGTCAACGTCGGCGTCGCGTTGCCGATTGCCTACAAGATGCGCACTAAATCGCGCTATCAGCGCTGGATCACGACGATTCTGGTCGTACCGATCACGCTTGGCACCGTGCTGATTGCCGAAGGCATGTTGACGTATTTCGGGCCGAAAGGCTGGCTCGCGCAATTCCTCCAGTATTTTCATTTCTACGAGGGCTCAATCCGTCTGACGCATAACTACTGGGGCGTGTTGATCTCGCTCGTGATCTCCGGGTTTCCGTTCGCTTTCCTGCTGATCCTTTCATACATCACGGGTATCGATCCCGTGTTGGCGCGTGCGGCCTCGACGCTCGGCGCCGACCGGTTGGCACAGTTCCGGCATATTTATCTGCCGTTACTCGCCCCGGGTCTCGCGATGTGCTTCTGTCTCGCGTTCGTCCAGGCGTTCTCGGTGTTCCCGTCGGCGGTCTTGCTCGGCGCGCCCGCCGGACCGACGCGCGTGATCTCGATCGCCGCGTACGAAGCCGCATTCGAGCAGTACGACTATTCGCTCGCGTCGGCGATCGCGATGATCATGGGCTTCGTCCAGCTGCTGATCGTCGCCGCCGTGCTTGGCTTGCGCGGCTTCTTCTATCGCGGTCCGGTCACTGGCGGAAAAGGCTAGCGTAGATGACGATGCGGAGCGCCTGGCTCGAACGCGTCTGGACCGGCCTGTTGTGGGGCCTGATGACGCTATTCGTCGTCAACATCGCCCTGATGATCGCTTCGGTTGCGACCAACTCATTCGCGCGCCGCTGGCTCGGCACATGGCTGCCCGAAGGCTATACGACCAATTGGTATACGGCGGCATGGAGGGAGTTCCAGCTCGGCGACGTGCTGTGGGTGACGATCGAGGTCGTCTTTGCCGTCGTGTTTCTGTCACTTCTGGTTGGCGTACCGGCGGCGTATACGCTCGCGCGACGGAACTTTGTGGGCAAACGGCTGCTGATGCTGCTGTTTCTATTGCCGCTGATGGTGCCGCCGATCACTTACGGCATTCCGATGGCGACGGTGCTCTACAAGGTGCAGCTCGCGGGAACGATCTGGGGCGTGATCCTCGCCAATCTGATTCCTGCCGCGCCGTTCGTCATTCTCGTCATGACGCCGTTCATCGAGCAGATCGACCCGAACCTCGAGTCGGCCGCGCGCGTATTCGGCGCCAACACCGGCCGGATGTTCCTCTACATCCTCGTGCCTCTGCTCGCGCCGGGCATTCTCGCCGCCTCGCTGCTCGTTCTCGTGCGCACGATCGCGTTGTTCGAGCTCACGTTCCTCACGGCCGGCTCCGATTCGCAAACGCTCGTCGTCGCGCTGTATTACGCCGTGTTCGCAGCCGGCGTTCGCGCGCCGCAGTCGGTCGATGCGATGGCGATGGTGTACATGGCCGTTACGCTCGTCTGGTTGCTGATCGCTTTGCGCTTCGTCAATCCAACGCAACTGGTCTCACGCGTCAAGGAACATCCGCAAGGCGCGATGTGACGATAGGGCTCCGGTCTTGACGATCCTGTCGCTCGCGACGCTCGATCGCGTTCCACCTGCGGTTGCGCGGCCGGCGTACGATCCGCGCAGCGTCGCTATCGGCATCGTCCACCTGGGCATCGGCGCGTTCCACCGCGCCCAAACCGCGGTCTTCAGCGATGACGCCCTGGCGATCGAGCGTGCCGACTGGGGCATCTGCGGCGTCAGCCTGCGCTCG
>DASPYC010000254.1:0-5141 GCA_035636955.1 Casimicrobiaceae bacterium | reverse complement strand
TATTTCGAAACGACTGTGCGCTCGGGCGCGACGCCGAAGCTCGCCGCAACCTGGATCATCGGTGAGCTGTCAGCTGCGTTCAATCGCGATCAGATCGACGTTTCCGCGTCGCGTGTGTCGCCGGAACAGCTCGCGTCGCTGTTGAAGCGAGTTCAAGACGGTACGATCTCGGGAAAAATCGCGAAAGATATCTTCGAAGAGATGTGGCGGAGCGTCACCGTTCACGTCACGGGCGTCGAAGCAAGGGCATTAGTGGGTACAGTTACAGTCGAGGTAAAGGAACAAGCGCAGGCTGTGGAAACCGTCGATGCGATCATCGAGCGCAAAGGGCTGCGGCAGATTTCAGACGAAGCCGCCATCGAGCGGATCGTCGACGACGTGCTCGCCGCGAGTGCCGCCATCATTGCCGAAGTCAAGGCCGGCAAGGAGAAAGCGTTCAATTCGCTCGTCGGGCAGGTGATGAAGGCATCGAAGGGCAAAGCCAATCCTGCGCAAGTCAACGCGATTCTCAAGCGCAGGTTGGGAGCTCGTTAAGAGTGCAGCGGCTTGTACCGCGGCCGGTGCGGGCGCGCGCCTTCCTCACCGAGCCGTCGACGCTTGTCCGCTTCGTATTCCTGGTAATTGCCGACAAAGAAGCTCCACTGCGAATTGTCTTCGGCCGCCAGGATATGTGTCGCGATACGATCCAGGAACCAGCGATCGTGCGAGATGACAAGCACGCTGCCCGCGAATTCGAGCAACGCTTCTTCGAGCGCGCGTAGCGTCTCGACATCGAGATCGTTCGACGGCTCGTCGAGCAAGAGTACATTGCCGCCACGCAACAACGTCGCCGCGAGATGCAGCCGACCGCGCTCGCCGCCGGAAAGTTGTCCAACGTGCTTCTGCTGATCCGATCCCTTGAAGTTGAAGCGGCCCAAATAGGCGCGTGACGGCATTTCAAAGCGGCCGACGGTGAGAATATCCTGTCCGCCGGAAATCGCTTCCCACGCAGTCTTGTCATTGGGCAGCGCTTCGCGGGTTTGATCGACGACAGCGAGCTGCACGGTCGGACCGATGACGATATCACCTGCATCCGGCTTCTCTTTTCCCGTGATCATTCTGAACAAAGTCGTCTTGCCTGCACCGTTCGGACCGATGATGCCGACGATCGCGCCCGGCGGAATCGCGAACGAGAGACTGTCGATCAGCAAGCGATCGCCGTAGCCCTTGCTGACGTCGCGAAATTCGATGACCGCGTTGCCGAGACGCTCGGAGACCGGAATGAAGATCTCCTGCGTCTCGTTGCGTTTCTGATGCTCATACGACGAGAGCTCCTCGAAGCGCGAAATCCGCGCCTTGCTCTTCGTCTGACGTCCCCTAGCGCTCTGCCGCACCCATTCGAGCTCTTTTTGCATTGCCTTGATGCGCGCCACTTCCTGCTTGGCTTCGGTCGCGAGGCGCTGTTCTTTTTGCTCGAGCCACGACGAGTAATTGCCTTTCCACGGGATGCCGGAGCCGCGGTCGAGCTCGAGGATCCATTCGGCGGCATTGTCGAGAAAATAGCGGTCGTGCGTCACGGCCATCACCGTGCCGGGAAATTTCTGCAGGAACTGCTCCAGCCAATCGACGCTCTCGGCATCGAGATGGTTCGTCGGCTCATCTAGCAATAGCATGTCGGGCTTCGAAAGCAAGAGCCGACAAAGCGCCACGCGGCGCTTCTCGCCACCGGATAAAGTGGCGATCTTCGCATCCCATGCCGGAAGACGTAGCGCATCGGCGGCGATCTCAAGCTGCAGGTCGGCATCGCCGCCCGAGCTCGCGACGATCGCCTCGTACTTCGCTTGCTCGGCGGCAAGCTGCTCGAAATCAGCGTCGGGTTCGGCGTAAGCGGCATAGATCTCTTCGAGCCGCGCTTTCGCATTGGTCAAATCCGCCAAGCCTTGCAGCACGGCGTCGCGAACGCTCGTCTGTGGATCGAGCTGCGGCTCCTGCGGCAAGAACCCAATGCGCAGATTCGGCATCGGCACTGCCTCGCCCTCATATTCGGTGTCGACGCCCGCCATGATCCGAAGCAGCGTCGATTTGCCCGAACCGTTCATGCCGAGCACGCCGATCTTGGCGCCGGGAAAGAAAGACAGCGAGATATCCTTGAGGATGACGCGCTTGGGCGGCACGATCTTGCCCACGCGATTCATCGTGTAAACGTATTGCGCCATGGTTTGCGAGCCTTCGGTGTTGTGCCGAATTATCGCAGCACGGCGAAAGCGGGGTCAGAGACGACTTTCACATCCGACCGGCGAAAAGCACGGAGACGCGATGAAAGTCGTCTCTGACCCTGCTGCCCAAATAAACGAGGCGGCCGATTGCACGGCCGCCTCTCCCTCTGCGAGACTACGTTTCTATCGTATTGCGCTGGTCGGCAATACGTTGACAGCGCTTCCGCTCGATTGCGAAGTCGCAATGGTTCCAGCAAGGTCGGCGTTCGCGCGAAGCATCCGCCAACGTTGCTTGTCGGTGTCGTATTTCGTGGCAACGCCAAGGCTTTCCTGCTTCTTCGCCTCCACAAGAGCGTTAGTTTTGGCGAGCTCGCCTTCGACGCTTTCAAGCTCGCGGTCGAGGACAGCCGGAACCGGCTTGTTGCCATATGTCTGTTTCTTTTCGAGGATCTCCTGCTGGCGCTTCACGAGCGCTGCTGCGTAGACACGAGCCGATTGCATCTGGCCGTCGATTGTGGTCAGCGCTCGCTGGCGGGCCAAATCGAGATCCTCTTCGCGGGTATACGACGCGAGCAGCGCACGATCGCGGCGTGCAAGGACCTCGCGCTCCTTTGCTTCCTGTCGTTGGCGTTCCGTGTCGTCTGCGCGGGCGCGCACTTCGTCAGGCGTCAACGCACGTTCCGTTTTCTTGAACTGCACGCCCTGCCTATCGAGCTCGACGTGCCCGCGATTGACGGCTTCGGCGGGCATCTTGTCCGCATAGTGAACGATGCCCTTGTCGTCGACCCATTTGTAGGTGACGGCATGGGCGTCACGCGATGCGGTGTAAGCGAGTGCCAGAAGCAGCAATACGACGGCGAGAACCACCGAGCGCTTCCAGTCATTGCGCGAAGCAGACGTCGAAGCGTCATTTGTCGCTCGTTCGATCTGTCGATGTCGCGAATCTGTACTCATCTGATGTCGCCCTCTGCGGTTCAGTGCGCGCCGTATTGCGCGCGGTACGCCGCGACTGCCGACGCATGCTGCGTCAAATCGCTCCGTCCCGCGATGAACGTCATCACATCGTCCAGCGTGGCGATCGCCACCACGGGTATCCGGAACGTTTCCTGAACTTCTCGCACTGCCGATTGCTCTCCCTGCCCTCGTTCCATCCGGTCAAGCGCAATTAGCACGCCGGCCGGCTTTGCGTGATGCGCGCGAATCAATTCGACCGACTCGCGCACCGAAGTTCCTGCGGTGATCACGTCGTCGATGATGACGATCCGCCCGTTCAGCGGCGCACCCACGACGACTCCACCTTCACCATGATCCTTGATCTCTTTGCGGTTGTAGCTGTACGGCAAATTGTGCCCAATTTCGGCCAGGCCTATGGCCGTCGTCGCCGCCAGCGCAATTCCCTTGTAGGCGGGACCGAAAAGGCCATCGCAGCCGACGCCCGAATCGACAAGCGCGCGTGCATAAAATCGACCGAGCGCTCGCAAACTCTCGCCGTCGCTGAACAATCCGGCGTTGAAAAAGTATGGACTCTTGCGCCCCGCCTTCGTTACGAATTCACCAAAACGTAGCACTTCGCGTGCCAACGCAAACGCGAGAAAATCCTGGCGGAAGTCATTCATTGGCGGCCCTTCGAACGTTTGCACTTGAGTATAGCGAAGGGCGCCATGCCGCCGTCCTGTAAACTTCCCGCTCGTTGATGCACCACACGCTTGCGGCCGCAGTGACCAACGGTGCCGCCGCATTGCGCCCAAAGGGGGCGCATTCGCGCCCTGCGGCGCTCAGTCAATTTGTAGCGCACGATGCGAATCATCACACTCAACGTCAACGGTTTGCGCTCCGCCGAGCGCAAAGGTTTTGCGCGTTGGCTAGCGCGGGCCGAGCCATGGGACGTCGTCTGCGTCCAGGAGATCAAGTGTCTCGAATCCGACGTGCCGCGAAGCTTGCGCGCCCCGCGCAAAACGCACGCGTCGTTTCACTCGGCCGAACGAAAAGGCTACAGCGGCGTCGCGTTGTATTCAAAACTGCCGCATTGTCACACCGCAGGATTCGGACAAGAAGAATTCGATCGCGAAGGCCGCTTTCTCCAAGCGGATTTCGCCGACTTGTCGATCGTGAGCCTGTACCTGCCGTCGGGATCCAGCGGGCCGCATCGGCAGGCGTCGAAATACCGCTTTCTCGACGCGTTCCTTCCCCATCTCGCGCGGCTCGTCGGGTCCGGCCGCGAAGTGATTCTGTGCGGCGACTGGAATATCGCGCACCTACCGGTCGATCTCAAGAATTGGCGCAGCAATCAAAAGAATTCGGGCTTCCTGCCGGACGAGCGCGCATGGCTCACGCGCGTGTTCGACGACCTGGGATTCGTCGACGTCTTTCGCCGCGTCGATACGCGCCCGGAGCAATACACATGGTGGTCCAATCGCGGCCAAGCGTGGAAGAAGAACGTCGGATGGCGCATTGACTACCAGATCGCCACACCCGGAATTGCCGCGGCTGCGCACACGGTTTCAATCTACAAGAACCGGCGATTCTCGGACCATGCGCCGCTGGTCATCGACTACTCGTTCGAGCTCCGCTGACAGTCGACAGTTTGCCGCGGTTTTGACATGCTGCGCATTACCGATCTGACGCTTTCGCGCGGCACGAAAAAGCTGCTTGACGGCGCGAGTCTCACGCTTCCCGTCGGCCACAAAGCGGGGCTCATCGGCGCGAACGGCTGCGGCAAGTCGACTCTCTTCGCGGCAATTCGCGGCGAGATCGCGCCGGACGCGGGCGCCATCGTGCTGCCGCCGAAGTGGAAGCTCGCGCATGTCGAGCAAGAGACGCCGGCCGTCGAAACTCCCGCGATCGCATACGTGATCGACGGCGATCGCGAGTTGCGCGACGTCGAGCGCGCGTTGGCCGCGGCGAGCGCGGATCATCAGCCCGCGCATGACCATCATGCGCACGGCA
>DASPYC010000253.1:0-1951 GCA_035636955.1 Casimicrobiaceae bacterium | reverse complement strand
ACTTCGGCACGCTCGAGCGCGGTTTGCACCGCCGCGATGACGTGGCTCGGCGGCGTTTTGTACGAGACGCTGAACTCGATTTCGCGCCGCCACGACGTCCGCACATCGCCCCGCCGCGCGAGGACGAAGACGCGATTTTGCACCAGCGATGAGTTGGGAATGATGACCGTTTCGCCGCTGTTCGTCGCGACCGAGAGATAACGCCAGCGGATGTCGACGATCTGTCCGATCACGTTTTCGATACGCACCCAGTCGCCGACTCGGCACGTGTTGTCGAGCTGAACGGCGATGCCGCCCCACAGATTGGCGAATGCGTCCTTCAGCGAAAAAGCGATTGCCGTTCCGATCGCCGCCGCGCTCAAGCCGAGCGACGTGGGATTGACGCCGGCATCGTGCAATCGGAAGAGCGCGTAGATGAGCAGCACCAGCGCGAACAGAACGTCGGCAAGGATGCGCGGAATGTCGGCCGACCGCAGCAGCGTCTGAAAGATGAAACTGATCAGAATCCGCGCGAATCCGATGGCGAGCACCAACAGCACTGCTTCGCGGAGTACGGCCGCGAGCGAGCCGTCCGCCAGCGCGTCGCCGAACTTGTATAGCGCCGTCAGCATCAACAGGCCGACGAGCAGAAGCACAATCATCTGCGCCGAGCCGGCGCGGAGGTCACGCCGCACGCGCATCGTGATCACGGCGAGCAAGATGCCCGCGAGCGTGTAACAGAAGGCGTCGTAGAGCGTGTCGAATGTCGGCATGACGTTGAGAGTCTGAACGGACGCTTTAGCGAGAGGCGGAACGCGCGATTATAGGGTGGCGGAGCTTCGCGTCGCGTAGAATCGGCTGCGCAGGCTTCCCGATTATTCAGCCTTACCGATTATTCACGATGCCATCGCGCTCCGGCGGCGAAATCCTCGTCGCGAACTTGATCGCCCAGGGCACGACCCATGCGTTCGGCGTCCCCGGCGAAAGTTTCTTGCCCGTGTTGGACGCGCTCTACGATGTTGCCGATCGCCTCACGTTCGTCGTCTGCCGGCACGAAGGCGGCGCCGCGTACATGGCAGAAGCATATGGAAAACTGACCGGCCGCCCCGGGGTTGCCATCGTGACGCGCGGTCCCGGCGCGTCGAATGCGGCCATCGGCATCCACACCGCCGCGCAAGACTCGACACCGATGATCGTGTTGGTCGGTCAGGTGGGAAGCGACTTTGCCGATCGCGAAGCATTTCAGGAAATCGACTATCGTCGCATGTACGGCAGCGCGACAAAGTGGGCCGCGCAGATCGATCGGGTCGAGCGCATTCCGGAATACATCGCCCATGCGTTTCGGATCGCGATGGCGGGTCGCCCCGGTCCGGTCGTGCTGGCGCTGCCGGAAGACGTGCTGGCCGCGCGAGCTGACGTGCAAGATGCAAGTCGCGCCGATGCTTTGCCGATTGCCCCCACACGCACGCAGGTCACGGCGGTGTGCCAAGCACTTGCGCATGCGCAACGTCCGTTGCTATTGGCGGGAGGCAGCCGCTGGGACCGCGACGCTTGCGCCGCGCTGCGCGTTCTCGCCGAACGTGTCGGCTTGCCGGTGGCATGCGCGTTTCGCCATCAGGACTTGTTCGACAACCGACATCCGCAGTACGCGGGCGATGTCGGCATTGCGATCAACCCCAGGCTGGCCGACCGCGTGCGCAATGCCGACGTTCTGCTGGTCGTCGGCGAACGCTTAGGCGAGATGACGACATCGGGGTATACGCTGATCGAAGCGCCGGCCCCGCGCCAGACATTGATTCACGTACATCCCGGCAGCGACGAGCTTGGCCGCGTCTATCAGCCGGCCATCGCGATCAACGCCACACCACGCGAATTTATTGAAGCCCTTACAGAGTCGCTGTCCCCGGCGACGAATGCCTGGGGCGATCTCGCGCGGCGCGCACATGCCGAATACGAGACGTGGCAATCGCCG